>JBNMJJ010000027.1:0-12560 GCA_050873745.1 Lachnospiraceae bacterium
GGGATATGAACCATTATTTCATCGAAATGAATCCCCGTCTTCAGGTAGAGCATACCGTAACCGAGGTGGTTACGGGTATCGATTTGGTCAGAGCGCAGATTCTGGTAGCTGCCGGAGAGCCCTTAAGCCATCCGGTTATCGGCGTAAACAGCCAGGAGGATGTAAGAACCAGAGGCTTTGCTCTGCAGTGCCGTGTGACCACAGAAGACCCGGAGAACAACTTTGCACCGGATACCGGTAAGATTACGGCTTATCGAAGCGGCGGCGGCAACGGCGTTCGTCTGGACGGCGGTAATATTTATACCGGTGCGGTTATCTCCCCTTACTATGACAGTTTACTGGTAAAAATCACCACCTATGATTCTACCTTCCAGGGGGTAGTGCGTAAGGCCCGTAGGTCCCTGACGGAAATGCGTGTGCGTGGAGTAAAGACGAATATCGCCTTCCTGGGAAAAATTTTACAGAATCCGGAATTTTTACAGGGCCGCTGTCATACCAAATTTATTGATGAAACACCTGAACTGTTCCAGTTGGATGATTCCAAGGACAGAGCGAACAAGATTCTGAAATATATCGGCAATATCGTGGTTAATGACCCCACGGCAGGTGCAAAAATGTACGATACGCCCAGATTCGTGCCTTTGGAGGACGCTCCTCCTACTCCCGGCTTAAAGCAGCTTTTGGATGAAAAAGGCCCTGAAGCAGTGGCAAAATACATCCTCAACGAGAAGAAGCTGTTTATTACGGATACTACCATGCGTGACGCTCATCAGTCCCTGCTGGCTACCCGTGTCCGTACCAGAGATATGGTAAAGGGAAGCGAGGCTATGGCGCAGATTATGCACAACTGCTTCTCTCTGGAAATGTGGGGAGGCGCTACCTTTGACGTGGCTTATCGTTTCCTCCATGAAGACCCCTGGGAGAGACTGGACTGGCTGAGAAGAAACATTCCCAACATTCCTTTCCAGATGCTGTTAAGAGGAGCTAATGCGGTAGGTTATTCCAACTATCCGGATAACGTTATCAGAGAGTTTGTAAAGGAAGCGGCTAAGGGCGGTATCGACATTTTCCGTGTATTCGACTCCCTGAACTGGATTCCGGGCATGGAAATTGCTCTGGATGAGGTAAGAAACTGCGGCAAGCTGGCAGAAGCAGCTATGTGCTACACCGGCGATATTCTGGACCCCAAGAGGGATAAATATACACTGAACTATTATGTCAATATGGCAAAAGAGCTGGAGAAGCGTGGTGCAAACACCATTGCTATCAAGGATATGTCTGGTCTGCTGAAGCCTTATGCAGCGTCTAAGCTGGTAAAAGCCCTGAAAGAAGAGGTAGGCTGTCCTATCCACCTGCATACTCACGATACCAGCGGTAATGCAGTAGCTACTTACCTGATGGCGGCAGAAGCGGGAGTAGATATTGTGGACTGTGCTATTTCCAGTATGTCCTCCCTTACCAGCCAGCCTTCCATTAACTCTGTTCAGACGGCACTGGCAGGAACGGAGAGAGACCCTGGCTTTGAAATTACCAAGCTGGAGCGGTTAAGCGAATACTGGGAGGATGTGCGTAAGCGTTATGTGGTATTCGAGTCCGACCTGAAAGCGCCCCTTACCGATATTTACCGTTATGAAATTCCCGGAGGACAGTATTCCAACCTGCGTCCTCAGGTGGAAAGCCTGGGCTTGGGCCATCGTTTCGATGAAGTACGGGAAATGTTCTGTACCGTAAACCAGATGCTGGGTGACATCGTTAAGGTTACTCCTTCTTCCAAGATGGTTGGAGATATGGCTATTTTCATGGTGCAGAATGATTTGACCCCTGAAAATATTGTAGAGCGTGGAGCAACCCTGGCCTTCCCGGATTCTGTAGTAAGCTACTTTGAAGGTATGATGGGACAGCCTGCATGGGGCTTCCCGGAGGATTTGCAGAAGGTGGTATTGAAGGGCAAAGAGCCCATTACCTGCCGTCCCGGCGAGCTGCTTCCTCCTGCTGACTTTGAGGCGGCAAGAGAACATCTGAAGAAATTTGTGGTAGAGCCTACACAAAGAGACGTCTTAAGCTATATCCTTTATCCTAAGGTGGTTGAGGACTACTTTAAGAAGAGAGAAGAGTACGGTTATATCGTACGTCTGGGCAGCCATGTATTCTTCCACGGCTTGGCTGTGGGTGAAACCAATAAGGTAAATATCGAGGATGGTAAAACCCTGGTTATCAAGTATATTGGTAAGGGCGATGCGGATGACGAAGGTATGCGTACCGTAAGTTTTGAATTGAATGGTATCCGCCGTGACGTAAAGGTACTGGATAAGTCCTTAAGCGGAAGCGTTGTATTTGCCCGTATGGCAGATGCCGATGTAGAAGGTGAGGTTGGCACTTCCATTCCCGGTTCTGTAAGCAAGGTAAACGTAAAAGTCGGAGACGTAGTAGAGGTGAACCAGGTACTGGCCGTTATTGAAGCCATGAAGATGGAAACCAGCGTAGTGGCTCCTATTGCCGGAAAGGTGAAGGAGGTTCTGGTAAAACCCGGACAGTCCGTAAAATCCGGAGAGCTTTTGGTAGTTATCGAACCGGAACAATAGAGAGAATAAGTAAACTAGGGACTTTCACAGCCCGGCTGTGAAGGTCCTTCGTCGTTTGGAGAGGAAGGAAAAGATGAAATATGAAGGAATCGTTTATCGTCCGCCCAGTGAGGCCCGCAGCCTGATTATTCAGGTCACCATTGGCTGTGCCCACAATACCTGTGTTTTTTGTAATATGTATAGGACAAAGAATTTCAGAATACGCCCAATGGAAGAAGTAAAGGCGGATATTCTGGAGGGAGCCGGACTGTATGGAAAAAGGGTGGAAAAGGTGTTTCTGGCAGACGGGGATGCGCTTTGCATTCCCACTCCACAGATGCTTAAGCTTCTGGCATTTATCCGGGAAAACATGCCCTGGGTGAAGCAGATTGCCGCCTACGCCACTACTCAGGATATTCTGGAAAAGAGCGAAGAGGAGTTAAAGCGCATCCGGGAAGGGGGACTTTCCCTGTTGTATATCGGCGCCGAATCGGGAGATGACCAGGTGCTTCACCGTATGGCAAAGGGAGTAACCGCAGGCCAGATTGGGGATGCGGGAGTAAAGGCAAAGGAGGCTGGCTTTAAGACCTCCGTAACCCTGATTTCGGGGCTGGGAAGCCGGGAAAGAAAGAGGGAGCATGCCATTGAATCTGCCCGGTTAATCAGCCGGATGAAGCCGGATTTTCTGGGCTTTTTAACGCTGATGCTGGGGGAACCTGCCCCTATCTGCAGACTGGTGGAGAGGGGAGAATTTTCGCTGTTGACGCCTCAGGAGGTAATGGAGGAGATGGAGTTGTTCCTTACCCATGTGGATTCAGAAGGAACCGTCTTTCGCTCCAACCATGCCTCTAATTATGTGAATTTGGGGGGAAACCTGAACCAGGATAAGGAAACACTTCTGGCTCAGGTGCATATGGCTATGGAAAATATGAGTTATAAGGCTGAATATTTTCGAGGTCTGTAAGTAGCATTCTGGGATATGGTTCAAGGATGAATGAGGAAGCAGGAAAATGTTATGCTTTTATAGTATAGCAATAAAGAATTAAAAATAAAAAACGAATTACAGTTGAAAAATACACATAAGTATGCTATTATTACAACAAGCATAACGAAGTTCTTTAGATATATTAATTTCTATTCTTCCGGCAAAATGCCGTCTATTACCTATTCTTTAGAAAATCGATGCTTTTACAATTTATTGAATGAAGAGCAGGAGATTTTCTTAAGAGGTAGATAGGGTATTTTAAGGAAGGAATGTCAGTCGTTCTCCTGCGAAAGGAGGACCAATGACAGGAATCGTTAATCAGGTAACCGTAAACAGGAAGTATAAGGACACTATTTTTAAGATGCTGTTCAATGAAAAGAAGGAGCTATTGAGTCTTTACAACGCATTGAACGGTTCGGCGTATATGCAAGAAGAAGAACTGGAGGTTGTCACTCTGGAAAGCTGCGTGTACCTGGGAATGAGGAATGATTTGGCGTTCATACTGAATTGTCAGCTCCACCTCTATGAGCATCAGTCAACACCCAATCCGAATATGCCGTTGAGGGATTTGTTTTATATATCTCAGGAATATCAGAAGTTTATTGAGGAAAACAGGGAGGATATTTACAGCAGTGTTCTTACGAAAATCCCGGCTCCCAGATTTGTGGTTTTCTATAACGGAAAGGAAGAGCAGCCTGAACAGCAGATATTAAGGTTATCCGATATGTATGAGATTGCGGAAGTCAATCCTATGCTGGAGTTGCAGGTACTGGTGCTGAACATCAATAAAGGGTACAACGAGCCGTTAAAGAATAGCTGCAGGGCGTTGAAGGAGTATATGCAGTATGTAGAGAAGATACGTTTTTACACGGATAAGGAGGGGTTGGAATTGACAGAAGCGGTAAATAAAGCGGTGGATAAGTGCATTGAAGAGGGCGTGCTTTCTGAGCTGTTAAGAAAGAATAAAGCAGAGGTAATGCTGGTAAGCCTGTTCGAGTATGATGAAGAGGAAACAAGAAGGAGGATGATTGCGGCAGAAACCAGAGAAGCCAGAAGGAAAGGCCGGGAAGAAGGTCATGTACAAGGATTAGCAGAGGGAAGTACGAAGGAGCGTGAGACTTTGGTACATAATTTAATGAAGAACCGGAATATGACCGAGCAGGAGGCGAAAGAAGCCTTGGGACTGACCGACAGTCCGATGTTTTAGTCTGATAGTTTAACCAGATAGTGCAACTGGGTATTCAGTCCCGTATGATAGGCTGAATAACGCCTTAGAATGGTCAGGAAGAATATATAACATATGGGCGTGTGCGATGGAGATTGTGAATAAAGAAATCATTTACGTATAGCAGACAGGCGGCGGGGTGTAAGGCTCTGCCGCCTAAAATTTTTCAAAAAAGGCTTGCTTGTGACGCAGCGTAATGATTTATAATATACCACAGGAGGTAAAAGATTATGGCAAGACACAAAGCAATACCGCTTGGGTTTATGACAGTTGGAGAGGTCGCAAAGAAAATAGGAGTTACTGTCCGTACATTACAATACTATGATAAAGAGGGCTTGCTATCCCCGTCAGCAGAAAGTGAAGGTGGACGCAGGCTATATACAGATAAAGATTTAATTAAACTTCATCAAATTATATCTTTAAAATCATTAGGTTTCTCTTTGGATGATATAAAGCAGCGATTAATTTCTTTAGAAACACCGACCGATGTTGCAAACGCTCTTACTGAACAGGCTGATGACATACGCAGGAAAATAGAGCAGCTAACAGCTTCTTTGACAGCAATAGAACAGTTAAAAGCAGAAGTGTTACAAATGCAGACAGTCAATTTTAAGAAGTATGCAGATATTATTGTCAATCTGCAAATGAAAAATGACTTTTATTATCTCATTAAGCGTTTCGATGATGATACGCTTGACCATATCCGTAATCAATTTGATAAAGAGAGTGGCTTAAATTTTATGGACAGATTTAACCGTTTGAGTGATGAAATCGTACAGCTTCAAAAGGAAAGTGTACCCCCTGAAAACGAAAAATGCCAACAGGTTATAAAAGAATATTGGGCTTTGATTATGGAATTTACGAACGGCGATATGAGTATGTTGCCTAAATTGATGGAAATCGGCAATATTGATACTGCTGCAAATGCTTGGGAAGAAAGGCAAAAAATAGTAAACGATTATTTAGAGCCAGCTTTGCAAGTCTACTTTTCAAAACTCGGAGTAAATCCGTTCGAGGAGGTAGAATGATGAATAGTGCAATACAAGTTCATGGATTAAAGAAAAGCTATGGCAGCCATATTGTTCTCAATGGGCTTGATTTTCAAATTGAAAAAGGAGAAGTTTTTGCTCTGCTTGGTGTAAATGGAGCAGGGAAAACGACATCTCTTGAATGTATTGAGGGCTTGAGAAAGTATGATAGCGGTACAATTCTTGTAAACGGGGAAATGGGTATTCAGTTGCAATCATCATCTTTGCCCGCCCATATCAAACCGATGGAGGCTGTAAGATTGTTTTCAAAATGGAATAAGGCAAAGATTGATTTTACTATGCTTAACGCTCTTGGTATTAAAGAAATTGAGAAGAAACAGTACATCCAACTATCAACAGGACAAAAAAGGCGATTACATCTCGCTCTTGCAGTTATCGGTAATCCCGATATTATTTTTCTCGATGAGCCGACTGCGGGGCTTGATGTTGAGGGTAGGGTTTCACTTCATGAGCAAATTCGCCAACTCAAGACACAAGGAAAAACGATTGTTTTGGCAAGTCACGATATGGTAGAGGTGGAAACCTTATGTGACCGCATTGCTATTTTGAATAATGGAAATATTGCCTTTTGTGGCACAACTTCAGAATTGACAGACACGATTGGGGAAAAGTATTTTATCCATATCAAAACGAGGCAGGGGAACAGCACTTTTGAAACAGATAATATTGAAGATACTTTGATTTCCTTGCTTAATGATTTGAAGCAAAAAGGAATTCATATATTGGATATTAAAGTTGACCGTGGCACACTGGAACAACATTTTATAGAAATGGCAGGGAGGGCTACAGAATGAACGGCTTTTTATATGGTGTAGCGTTACAGTGGAAATTGGATATACGAAGTAAGTCCCTCTTAGTTACCTGCTATATCGTTCCGCTCATTTTCTTTCTTCTTATGGGTGGTATTTTTACTTCTGTTATGCCTGAAATGAGAAGTACACTTATACAATCTATGACTGTAGTGAGCGTTTCAATGGGGGCGTTTATCGGATTACCGCCGTCGTTGATTGAAACTTACGGAAGTGACATAAAAAAGGTTTATAAGGCAAACGGAGTACCTATCTATTTAGGTCTTGCTACAATGTTTCTTTCCGCATTTGTCCATTTGATGATTGCCTGTATTGTGATAGTGCTACTTGCTCCCGTACTATTTGAAGCAACATTGCCGGCGAGGCTTCCGATTTTCTTTCTTGCACTTACTATATACATTATTGTGTCGTTAAGCATTGGAAGCATTTTAGGACTGATTATAAAAAATCAGGCGAAACTAACGATGATTGCACAATTAGTGTTTTTACCTTCGATTATGCTTTCGGGAATTATGTTCCCCATTAATTTTCTGCCTGATTTTTTGGAAACGATAGGGCGTATTTTCCCTGCTTCTTGGGGCTACCGATTGATGTTGGATAATGGTTTTTGCCTTGAAAATTTATGGTATTTAATCGTTGTCTTTTTCGTGGCGGTAATTGTATGTGGGTTAGTTTTGAAGAAACAAAAATCGAAATAGTTTGGGGGACAACAGTTTGAATAAGTAAGACCATAGAGGCAGTTTTCGGGAGTATTCCAAAGGCACTCAGCAAGAGGCAGTGCCGAAGGACGTGCAGGAATTTCTCGACATGCCGATATTAGTACCTCAATGAACATTTACGCTCACGCTACAAGGGAAGCGAAGCGTACTTCCGTAAGACTGCTGGATAAGGTAGTCGGCGGAGCTTAAAAAAACTTTCCCTTGTTTCGGCTCGTAAGGGCAAACACAAGGGAAAATACATAAGGCTGGAACACAAAACAGGCGAAACGCCTTGTGATAAGGAAGTATATAGCAACTTATCATTAACGCTGACAAACAGGGTGCAAAAAGAGAGAGAACAATTGGTGAAAATATTTGTTCTTTCTCTTTTTTATGTCCGATAAGTTCAAATATTTGTTATTTGTTTAAAATTCTCATATGCTGTATTATCTTTTAGAATCTCTACCATTTCTGGAGTCACAATTTTTTCAAAGGCTTTTAACGAATCCGGCTCTGTAACCTTTGATAAAATAAAATTTTTAAGCATAGGTGTCAAAGGTTCACCAATTCTTTCAATGCAACATTTCTTCTGTGGTTTATCGAACTCCTGCAACGTCCGTAGAGTCTGCTGATTGCTTCATCACGATAGCCGACAAAATAATAAAGCAGCAGAACTTCCTGCCTTAATCTCGGCAGTTTTGATAATGCCGTTACTAACCGCTCATCATCAACAATAACTTCTTTTCCGAATACAGGAAATACAGTTGGTTTGTCCTGTTTTTCAAAGTAGCTATCCATAACAGACGGCTCAAAATATCTTTCTGACATCAGATAGTCAAGAGATATTTCGTTTGTTTCTTTTCTTTTCAAATCTCTCCATGCGTTGATTGCTTCGTGGCGCAGGACAATTTTGCAAAACGCATGGAAAGCATATTCGATGTGTTACATGAACTGTTCAGAATATCTCATTTTTTTCACCCCCTTTCTTCCCAGTAGGGGGCATTACAACAAATACCCATACGCATAAAGCGGCATGAGTATTTGGGTAATACGAGTTATTAAGACATACTATATGATATGTGTATTCATATTCATAGACAAAATAATTCTTGCTAAAAGACTGAATTTTTTTGATGAATTAACAACTATAGGATTTTGTTGTCTGCATACTTTATATTTCATCAAGATTCCCTTAATCAGTCGCAATATACAAATTGCTTTCTTAAACATAAAGAAAACTGACAAACTGTGATTTCTCACAAATCTGTTGGCTCTGCGTCTATGCGTCTGGCTCTTTAATAACTGTTATTTGTAAATTCTTTGCTTTAATCAATGTTTCTTGCTCGCACTTTGGGCAATAGAGTGGAAAATTTTTTTATTCTGTATCTTGCCGTATCTGCAATCTTGTTTTATTTTTACAGACAGGGCAGGCAACCATTCTGTATGCTCCATTTTGAACCTCTTTCTAATTCTCAATACTAATACTTTTTTTGTGCTGAATATGTATGCCTATATGACCGATACCCAAAATAAGCGTTGCTATCAACATGCATACAACTTTTCCATACATTCCTAACATAAAGAAAGCAATTACTGGCAAAGTTGCTCCGGTAAGGGGTATGCCTAAAAAACTACTGTAAAAGTCTGATAATTTGCGTTCACTCCGGAAATAACGTACCCACCATGCTTCATACATTATCATTAAAATGAAAGCTACAATCAGCCATAAAGACCAAAGCGTCCATTTATGTATATTAAAATCGGAAAACGCTAATGAACAGCAGCAAGTCAATATTTCTCCCAATCTTTCAAAGAGCAGCAAGATTTTGTTTTCTTTTTCAGATGTATACCCTTGTGGCTTTCTTTTTGACCATATTATATTGGGGATAAATAACATCAACAAAAAAAGTAATCCTATATATGAAAATCCAAAATTTCCAAACATATTGTTATCCTCCGGCTAAAAGTTTTTTTGCTTCCTTGCACCATTCCAAATATGTCTGATAGGTTTTTATCCCAAACTCAACCGTAAGCAGATAATATTTATGTGTAGTATTTTCATTTAGACATTTATTTAGGACTGTTTCTGCCTGTAAAAGATATGGCAGTTCTCTTTCAATTTTCTTTTCAAACGCCTCAATATGAATAAGTGCCTGTTCTTCGCCTTTCTCATTTCCGAAAAATAATTTTAATAACGTTTCATAACGAAGCTCGTCTTTTTCAATAGGTAGCGACAGCCATTTTTTCAAATAGTCACGCCCATTTTCTGTTATGGTATAGATTAGTTTATTTCTTTTGCTGTTTGTATCTTCTCTTTTCGTAGCAAAACCACGATTAACCAAATCATTTAAGGCGGGATATATGCTACCATAACTTGCACTCCAAAAAAATTTAAGAGTGGTATCTATTCGCTTTTTTATTTCATATCCAGTTAATTCTTCATGGCTTAGTAATCCTAAAATCACACAATCAATCTTCTTTTCGTTTGCCATTGCCATTTTCCTTTCTTTCTATCATTCCATAAGACAGAACATTTTTAGGGCAACTATCAACGCAAGCACCGCATTGAATACATTCCAAGTTACCGATTATTCCACATTTTGTTTCACTTATTACATCAATTCCCATAAGACAAACCTTGTTACATTTACCGCAAAATATACAATTATCTATTTTGCTTGTCTTAATGTGTATCCCCGGTAAATGTAAAAATTTGCGGAGTTTAATCCCTAACACCATGAATGGAGCCATCCAACAAAGATAATGACACAATGCTCTCTTCCCAAACAGGACAGAGGGGATAAAAATCAAGCATACAATACCGTAATAAATAATGTAACTCTGAATAGAGGAAACAGAAATACCATTTTCTGTTTCAAATAAGAAATTTATTCTAACTATTTTCCCTTTTTGAAAATAGCAAAGTATAACTAATGATAACCAAATTATCCATATTATGTACTTAATATAGTTTCGCAACCCTTGTTTTGGCTGCCTTTCATTAACCAAAAAAGCACACTCTTGTAACCCTCCTGCTGGACAAAGGTACGCACAAAATAATCTTCCAAATGGGATTGAAAGGAAAAACATCAACACAAAAACAATAAAACTCCCATTGATTATTCCATTCAATCCTGCGTTTATGATTAAGGCGGGGCTAAAATAGTATAGTGTGATAGGAAACAGGAGCAATGATATGGTAAGCAATAACTTTCTTATTTGTTGCCTTTTCATAGGTACCTCCTTTGTACTTAGACAATATATCAGATTGATATATTATACGGCTTTTAGAGTTTGATTTCAACTGGTTTTACAAACTTACACCCGATTTTCATTTTTCCGAAAAATGGTATAGCGTTAAATATGTTCTATTTATCTAACTGATGGAACTGTGCAGACATACTCTGAAACTACATTACAGATTACAAAATTTTTTATCTATCATTTGGCATTTTGCTAACTTCCATGTATTAAGTAAACGAGGAAAACTTTTTGAAAAATTTTTCTCAAAACTCCGTCATTTCCGCCCTGTGTGGTGTTGTAGGTAATGAGAGAGATATTCAGAGGGTTTGGGAAACTTCCCAACAAGCAATTTTTAACCGCCGCGCCATAGCGCATAAGGGCGAAAATACAGAAAAGGGTACTCTTTTCCTATGCTTGCTCCGAAACTTCTCACTTTAACAAACACGGAAAGGAAGGGAAAAGAATGGAATGGGATATTGAAATCAAAGACAGTGAATTTGTACCAGCGAACAGGAAGCCGACAGAGGAAACTGTTTATTACAAGGTTGGCGGCACACTCTATGAGGTATCTGCTTCATGCGGCGGTGCAGAACGTCTGCTGGATAAGATGATGCGGCTCATAAAGGCAGAAACTGTCAAACAGCCCAATGACAAACAGGGATAAGTGATATATAATGATTGTAGCATATCTGTTTGTCGGGCGTTCATTACAGGAGGAATGAATACATGACAGCAAGTACATATAAGCCCGGACAGATAACAGCATTATACGCCCGTCTTTCGCAGGAGGACTCTTTGGACGGCGACAGCAACAGCATTGTGAACCAGAAAGCAGTCCTCTCCAAATATGCGACGGACAACAGCTTTCCAAATCCCGTTTTCTTCATTGACGACGGCGTATCGGGAGTGACGTTCGATGGACCTCAGTTTAACCCATGATTGCGGAAATCGAAGCGGGGAATGTGGCAACGGTCATAGTCAAAGATATGTCAAGGTTAGGGCGCAATTATCTGAAAGTCGGCTACTATACGGAAAACTTTTTCGTGGAGCGTAATGTGTGCTATATTGTAATCAATGACGGTGTGGACAGCGCAAAGGGTGATAATGATTTTACCTCGTTCTGCAATGATAAGTTGACGAAAATTCTGTCAAAAAGTATCGAAAGAGAAAGAATGAAGCAATTTCTTGGAAGATATTGTCCCGCTCTTTAAGAGGGAACGTTATGTAGTAAAATCACACTCATTCTTTATTGAACAGCTTAATTATGTACATTTATGCACAGCTTCCGAGTTGTGCATTTTTACATCTCACTTATACAGATTGAAATTATAGGAGGAATATGGTACCATGGACATAACAAGAAGTGAGCAAATTAGAGCAGGTCTACAAAAGAGCTTTCAAAGCGGAAAATCGCCTAAAGGTTCAACTGTGTGCTATGGCTATAGAGTGACTTCTGATGGCGAGTTCGTGACCTACCCTGCAGAAGCAATCTATGTTTTCCATATCTATGAACGATTTGCTACTGGAGACAGTCTTGGAAAAATCTCTGCATCATTGGCACAGATGAACGTGCCATCTCCTACTGGTAAGGAAGTTTGGAGTAAAGAAACGATTTCTAAAATCCTAAACAATGAGTAGTATCTCGGCGATGTTGTTCTGGGTAAGACTCAAGTCAAAGGCCGTGTGCAGGTCAAAACCACTGATTCCAAATCCCAAGTTCTCATGAAAGACCATCATCAGGCGATTATTTCAAAGGAATTGTTCGAGCTTGTCCAGAAAAGAAAAAAACATAGGTGCCGTTCCTGTAAAGGATAATCCAAAGGAGCTACATGGGTGCTGTCAGAATAATACCACCGAATAATAATACTCCGCCAAAGTTAAAAGTAGCGGCATATTGCCGGATCAGTTCCAAGAAGGCCGAGCAGCAATCCAGCTTGGTAGGGCAAGAACGGTATTATGAGGATTATATCAAGCAAAATCCAAATTGGAC
>JBNMJJ010000028.1:0-12550 GCA_050873745.1 Lachnospiraceae bacterium
ATAATATCCTCTGCATCGGTAACGGTTTTAATCCGTATTTTCGTCCACTTCAAGGTATTGTCCTCCCTCCAAACCCATTTTTGTATTCCTGGCCAATTTTTACCATTATTATAGACTATCACAACTGAATCGGCTACTGCAAGCTTCACTTTTGCCTCTTTTTCCTAATGTTTTCCTAAGCAATCATTATTCATCCTTATTTATCATACAATTCTTATTGCCAGAATATAAATTATACGCAACTATACAGTGACTTCACCGTTGCCGTTATACAGACCAAATCATCAACTTCAGGAGGATAACCTTTTACCATGCCTAATTTGAAACAGATTATTCCTTTTACGATTATTGCCCTGTGTTTTCTTGTGAGTATCTGGTGCTTTACCGCTTCCGGCTTAGTTCCTGTCAGCGGTGAAAACGTCCGTTCCACCGGCGGCAGCGCCCCTCTTGTGGTTATCGACCCGGGACATGGTGGGGACGACCCGGGTAAAGTGGGGGTGGCCGGCACCCTTGAAAAAGACGTCAATCTGGTGATTGCAAAACAATTACAAAATCTTCTGGAAGCCCAGGATGTACAGGTGATTATGACCCGAAGTGAGGATAAGCATTTGGGAAATGGCGGTTCTGGCTGGAAACTGGCAGATATGAAAGAACGTATTGCCATTATCAATGAGGCGCAGCCCGATGTGGTCATCAGCGTTCATCAAAACAGCTATACCACACCGGACATTCTTGGCGCCCAATGCTTCTACTATACCAATTCCGAAAAGAGTTCCAGATTGGCAGGCATTTTGCAGAAGCAGATTATTCAGTCTACAAATCAAACCAAAATACGGGAAATCAAAGCCAATAGTGACTATTATTTGTTAAAAAAATCCCAGCCGCCTACGGTTATTGTCGAATGCGGCTTCCTTTCCAACCCGGAGGAAGAACAGCTTCTTTTGTCTCCTGCCTACCAGCGGAAAATGGCCTGGGCCATTCATTTAGGCGTTCTGCAGTTTCTGGAGGGAGCCGACTTTACAGGGGCGTAAATTCGCCCCTGGCAGGCTACGAATTCAGGTATGCCCCAATAACAGTCCAAATATCCGGGGTTTCAAAGCCCAGCTTCCAGGCTGCCACACCACCCAGATTATATTTTTGCATAACCGTCAGCTTCGTTTCAATAGACTGGACATCCTCCAGCCATACCTGATAGAGGGTATCCCCTTTTTGAATCTGTCCATAATTTTGACAGGTCTCCTGGTCCCAGTAGACTTCCACATTGTTATTGGCAATAAAGTTCTGGGCCGTTTCCATATCCAGGGCTTCGCTGGTCACCTGTCCGTCTTTGGTCTTCCATACACGGGTATAGAAAGGAAGGGCATTAATTACCTTATGGGAAGGCACCTTGTCCACGGTCTGGCTTATACCGTCCTCCACAAAACCGATAGAGGCTACGGAACCGGCCACACCGCCGCCGCCCCAATGCTCATCATAGCCCATGATGATGACGTAGTCGGCCACCACTCCCTGCTCCCTGCGGTCATAGTGGGCAGTGGATTCTCTGGGCACATAATTGTCTACCGAAAGTACGATTCCGTTCAGCCTGCACTGGATGGACAGCTCCCTTAAAAACTGCACAAAAGGCTCTCCCGCATCGTAGCTCAAATCTTCAAAGTCCACGTTAATTCCATCTATCCCATAACGCTGAACCTCACTCACCAGATTTTGAATCAGGCGGGTTCTGCTGCTGGTTCTTGACAGGGTTTCATAGGAACTGACATTATTGTCAAAATTATCCACCAAAGCCCATACTTCTAATCCCAGGCTATGAGCTCTGTCCACATATTCCTGGCTGGCAATGCTGCGGATTCCGCCTTCATTGTCCGTTAAGGCAAACCAGGTGGGAGAAATAACGTTCATTCCCTGAGTAGTGCTGACCACGCTGTCCAGGGTGGAATTAGCACCCTGAGAGGTTACCTGATGCCAACCCAGGTTAATCTTGTAATCCCGAACCAGGGAAGTATACTCCGGCTCATTATAATGAGAAGCCGCCGTCTCCTGAATGGTTTCCTGACCGGTTAATTTCTTGTTTTCCACATATCCGATAATCCCATCGGAAGTTTTCACCTTAGACCAGTTTTCCAATTCCTCCAGAACGGTCACCGTTTCTCCCTTTGTCACCTCTCTCAGAATGTCGCTTTTCACTCCGCCCCGGTAACGCACTGCGGTATCCTTTTTCACCTGGGCCACCGCAGCCTCACCCCACTGTGTATCCAACTGAATCCGGTTGGGAGCGGTAAAGGTCTGGTAGGAAAAATTGGTAAATTTCTGTACAAAATCCAAAGCCACATACAGGGTCTCTCCCTGATAGAAGGAAAGAGGATATTCCTCCTTCATCTCATTATCCCCCTGATAGTACACATCGCTGCCAATCGTCGTTCGGATAATCTCCGTAGGCGTAGTAAACAAAAGCAGCGCCTCTGCGGCATCCTCATAGAACCGGCTGTTCAAAAGCTTCTTTACGGAATCAAAATCAAGGTAATAAACCCCACCCGCAAGTTTAGCCTTGGTTTCGATATATTCATCCTGAAGCAGGATAGCTGCCTGGTCCGCTTCTGTAATCTCAAAATATTCTTCCAGGTCCATAAAAGTATTTGAATAGGAATACTTACCCCAAACCATAGTTAATAAGCCAGCTCCACCAATTACTATAATCAGGGCAACGGCGACTAAGACCGGAATCACTTTCTTCTTCATTTTCTCTTTCCTTTCTGGTATCCTTCTTTCGCACTAATGCCCTTAATTATAGCAAACTATTTATTCTCCGTCATTACCTATTTTGACAAAAGACGATTCCTTTTGATGGAAAAACAGCTACATACGGGGAGTACTTTCTGTTTTTCCTGTCTTTTTTCTCGTCACTTTAATATTGATGCTTTTCATAAAATAGGAGGCATCTCTTTATTCCTTTCTTCCATCGTCCTTTTCACTGTTCTCAAACCAGATTTCTCTGACTTTTCCTTTTTCATCCAGAACAATAAAATCGGGTACATAAGCCAGTTCTTCACGCACCCAGCGGGTATGCGAGATTTCTTCCAGAGAGGCTACCTTGTCTCCCTGATAAATTAACACCCCTTCTTTGGATGCAGTTTCCAAATCTTTCAATCTTTTTCGGCTTTCTCTTTCCATCCTTTGTCCTTTCTACGCATGACCTCATTCAACCATGGCAAATAGCATGATGAATCGGACTGTGATATATTAATTCGTTGAATAAGCTGTTTATTTTTTAAGGTGTAAAACCCCGGAAAGTGTCCATACTAAAAACAAACAGTGAAGAAAAATAGAAAGATGCACCGAACCCGTACCTAAAAATAAATTATCTGCATTTTCATAATTGAATAAAATGTAACGTTGAATTGTAACTACCTGTACGCATTTTAAGGAAAATAATTTCGAACAAGCGACAAAGCCTGTAAGACTCAACATGACCCACTGTCAATCAAAATGTAATCATGTTAGAACGAGTATCTTTAGCTTGCTTCTCAAGCTAAAGTCTTAGATAATTGCTTTAGATATAAAAGTTGATTTGAAAATGATGGTTCCACAGCCTCCCTTCCGGTACCGACTGCCCGACACATCTTATGCAGACATTATACCCGAGCAGTTGTCACTTTGCAAGCAGATTCTTATTTTTTTATAAAATTTGACAAAACTCCCCTTCGGCAGGCTTGACTTCCTATACCATCCTGTATACAATATTTTTACAAACCCGGAGCAGTTTTTTCGTAACTTACTCCGAGGATTATTGCATATTATAAATAAGTAGTATTTTATCGTTATCAGATAAAAACATCTGAGAAAGGAATTCTGATAAGTAAGATGAAAATTGAAAAAGTTAATGACCATCAGATTCGCTGCACCCTGACCAAAGCCGATTTGGCCGACCGTCAGTTGAAGCTCAGCGAACTGGCCTATGGAACCGAAAAAGCCAAGGACTTGTTTCGGGATATGATGCAGCAGGCTTCTGCCAAATTTGGTTTCGAAGCGGAAGACATTCCTTTAATGATAGAGGCAATTCCCTTGAGCGGAGACTGTATTGTTTTAATTATTACGAAAGTAGAGGACCCGGAAGAGCTGGATACCCGTTTTTCCAAATTTGCCCCTTCTCTCCATGACGGGGAGGACGGACTGGATGAACTTCTGGAGGACTTGAGTGCCGACGATGAGGTGCTGGACCTTTTCCGCCGGGTACAAAAGAGCCGGCTGGCGAAGGAAGGGAGCCCTGCGGATAATGGCAAACTCCAGTCAAAGCAGGAGAAGGACGGGAACGCTGATGAGCGGAATCTGGTTCGCCTTTTTTCCTTTAATTCCCTCTATCATCTGAGCCGTATAGCCTGCCAGCTCACCTCCTTCTATCACGGAATCAGCAATCTTTATAAAAATCCCGATTCGGGAAGATACTTTCTTGTTCTGAACCAGTCGGGCCAGGAACCGGAGGACTTCAACCGCCTGTGTAATATTCTTTCTGAATACGGTCAGCCTGAGCGTTACAGCAGGGCCCATGAAGCCTATATGGCAGAGCATTTTGAATTACTGATTTCCGAAGAGGCAGTACAGTCCCTTGCTCTTTTGGAAAAAGCTTCCTGTTAAAGCAAAGAAAGACAACTTAAAAAGGCTGCAGCCCATGAGACCGGCTGCAGCCTTTTTCTTTCTCTATCCGTTTTTCTTATAAAGCTTCGATTTTACTCATCAAATCTTCAATATTCACACCATGCACCATGGCTGCTTCTTCCAGAGATTCTCCCTGTGCGGAAGGACAGCCCAGACAGTGCATTCCAATCTCCATCAGCGCACCTGCAGCGGCAGGTTTGATTCTTAAGATTTCCCCGATAGTCATGTCTTTCGTGATTGCTGACATATTTTCTCCTCCATTCTACTGCTTTAGCAGCATATTATCATCGGAATCTGTAAATGACACAAATTCTCAATTTATCCTCATTTTTCCATGAGTGCCTATATTATAATACATTTTTCAGTATTTGTATAGAAAAAAGTACACCACTTTGCTTGACGTTGTGAAATACTTAACATATAATCTAACCGAGTGATACACACAGTATTTTACGCTGTTTTTCAAATAATACACATCAAACAGGAGGAATGATTGGATGAGACCGGAATGGACAGATTTTGTAGGCGGCAAATGGGAACATGATATTAACGTAAGAGATTTTATTCAGCGTAATTATCATCCCTATGACGGCGATGAAAGTTTCCTTGCAGGCGCTACAAAAGATACGAAAGACTTATGGGATATGGTTCTCGAACTTCAGAAAAAAGAACGTGAGGCAGGCGGTGTCCTGGATATGGATACCAAGGTTGTATCCAACATCGTTTCTCACGGCCCTGGTTATTTAGATAAAAGCAAAGAAAAGATTGTCGGTTTTCAGACCGATAAGCCTTTTAAGCGTTCCTTACAGCCTTACGGCGGTATTCGTATGGCAGAGAAGGCCTGCTCAGACAACGGCTATGAGGTAGACCCTGAAATCAGCGAGTTCTTCTCCGTTCATCGAAAGACCCATAATGCGGGCTGTTTTGATGCTTATAACGATGAGATGAGAGACTGCCGTTCCTCTCACATTATTACCGGTCTTCCCGATGCTTACGGACGTGGACGTATCATCGGTGACTACAGACGGGTTGCTCTGTATGGTATTGACCGATTAATTGAAGATAAGCAGGCTCAGAAGGCTTCTACCGGACGGGTAATGACCGATGATGTTATCCGCCTTCGTGAAGAGTTATCCGAGCAGATTGTAGCCTTAAAACAGATGAAGCAGTTGGCTGCTTCTTACGGCTGTGATATTTCCAAGCCTGCCACCAATATGCAGGAAGCTGTTCAGGCCCTTTACTTTGGTTATTTGGCCGCAGTAAAAGAGCAAAACGGCGCTGCCATGTCTCTTGGACGTACCTCCACCTTCCTGGATATTTACGCAGAAAGAGACCTGGCTAACGGCACCTTTACGGAGGAACAGATTCAGGAATTTATCGACCACTTCATTATGAAGCTGAGATTAATCAAATTTGCCCGTACTCCTGAGTACAACCAGATTTTTGCCGGCGACCCTGTATGGGTAACGGAATCTCTGGCAGGCGTTGGTGTGGATGGACGCCATATGGTGACCAAGACCTCCTTCCGTTATTTACACACCTTAACCAACTTAGGTCCCTCTCCTGAGCCTAACTTAACCGTTCTCTGGTCCGTAAGACTTCCTGAGAACTGGAAGAGATACTGTGCAAAAATGTCCATCGAGACCTCTTCCATCCAGTATGAAAACGATGACTTAATGAGAGTTGACCACGGTGACGACTACGGTATTGCCTGCTGTGTATCTTCTATGGTAATCGGTAAAGAGATGCAGTTCTTCGGCGCCCGGGCTAACCTGGCAAAATGCTTGTTATACGCCATGAACGGCGGTGTGGATGAAATTACCAAGAAGCAGGTTGGTCCCAAGTACCGCCGTGTGGAAGGCGATGTTCTGGACTTCGAGGATGTAATGGCTAAATTCACCGATATGATTGAATGGCAGGCCGATGTTTATGTAAACACCCTGAACATCATCCACTATATGCACGACAAATACTGCTATGAGAGAGCGGAAATGGCTCTCCATGACAAGAACGTTAAGCGTTATTTCGCTACCGGTATTGCCGGCTTATCCATCGTAGCCGATTCCTTATCCGCAATTAAGTACGCTACCGTTAAGCCTATCCGTGATGAGGACGGTATTATCGTTGATTTTGAAACTACCGGAGATTTCCCGAAATACGGTAATGACGATGACCGTGTTGACCTGCTGGCTCAGAAGGTTGTACACACATTTATGACCGCCGTAAGAAGACATCACACCTACAGAGACGGTGTTCCTACAACCTCTATTTTGACCATTACTTCTAATGTAACCTATGGTAAGGCAACCGGAAACACCCCTGACGGACGTAAGAAAGGCCAGCCTTTTGCTCCCGGTGCAAACCCTATGCACGGACGTGACACCCACGGAGCGATTGCTTCTCTGTCTTCCGTATCCAAGCTGCCCTTCGTGGATGCACAGGATGGTATTTCCAATACCTTCACCATTATCCCCGGTGCATTGGGTAAGGAAAACCAGGTATTTTCCGGTGACATTGAAATCGATTTAAGCCAGATTTAGGAAGGTGCCTATGGACGAGAAAAAAATGATTGATGACCTTGTTGCCCTGCTTGATGCCAGCATGGCAAAGGGTGTGGGCCATATCAATGCCGATGTTGACGAGGGTATAGAAGGAGCAAAACGGGTAGAAACTATGAGTTGTTCTGATTGCTCCAGAACGCCCCTGGCCTGCAGTGTTCCCACACTGGAACAGGGATTGGACGATTACACTAAATTATAAATTTGAAGGAGGAATTTCATTATGGAAAACACAAATTCACAGGTAGACAACTTAGTAGCTTTATTGGACGGTTATGCAAACAAGGGCGGACACCACCTCAATGTAAACGTATTAAACAGAGATACCTTACTGGATGCTCAAAAGCACCCTGAAAAATATCCCCAGTTGACCATCCGTGTTTCCGGATACGCTGTTAATTTTATCAAATTGACACCTGAACAGCAGACCGATGTAATCAACCGTACCTTCCATGCTTCTGTTTAGTTTGAAAAGGTAGAGACAATTTAGTGGATACCGGCTCTTCTGAGCCGGTATTTTTTAGAATGAAACGAGAGGAAATATGAAGGGAAGAATTCATTCACTGGAAAGCTTCGGCACGGTAGACGGCCCCGGTGTACGCTATGTCATCTTTGTACAGGGCTGTCCCATGCGCTGTGCCTACTGCCATAATCCCGATACCTGGGATTTTTCCGGCGGTCAGGAAATGGAGCCTGCTTATCTCATTGAACAATATGAGAGGAATGCAGAATTTTATAAAGGCGGCGGCATTACGGTAACCGGAGGCGAGCCCCTCTGCCAGATGGAATTTTTAATCGAGCTGTTTACTCTGGCAAAGGAAAAAAATATTCATACCTGTATCGACACCTCAGGGGTGGCTTATAACCCCGATTCCAAGGAGTTTAAGAAGCAGCTTAAAAAATTACTTTCACTAACGGATTTGGTTTTGCTGGACATCAAGCATATCAATCCCCAAAAGCATAAGGACTTAACCTGGAAATCCAATAAGAATATTCTTAAATTTGCCCGCTATCTGAACAAAAAGAAGATTCCCACATGGATTCGCCATGTTGTAGTTCCCGGCGTTACCGACAATAAGGAATCTTTAATGGCTCTGGGTTATTTTATCGGAGGACTCTCCAATCTGCAGGCCCTTGACCTGCTCCCCTACCATGTTATGGGCGTAAAAAAACACGAGGAAATGGGGCTTGAATACCGTCTGAAAGATGTTCCTCCCATGGATAAGGATAGACTTCGGGAATTAAAGTTATATGTGCTGAAAGGAATTAAAATCCGCAGAAACGAAATGGACCACTATGAAAACGTGGTATCTGATTTAGTACATTAAAAATTTATTTTTCTATTGTATATTACAAAAGTTTGTATTAAACTTAACGTATAGGAATGAAACTAAAGGAGGATTTTATTATGGCTTATGTAATTAGTGATGCTTGCATTATGTGCGGCGCTTGCGAACCTCAGTGCCCTGTTACCTGTATTTCTGCTGGTGATTCTCAGTATCAGATTGACCCCAGCGCATGTATCGACTGTGGTTCCTGTGCAGGCGTTTGCCCTGTAGGCGCTATTTCCGAAGGTTAAATTTCAGGCTTCTACATTGAAGTCGGAATTAATCCGAACAGAGATAACATATGCCCACTGGGCACACTGCAGAAGAAAAGCATTCAAAATATTGAATGCTTTTTTCTTTTGCCTGTATTCTGCTTTTCACGGATACTTTCATCGATAGAACGGAAATGATTTTCCATCTCCTCCCAGTGTTTCTCCTGTACCTTCTCATGTTCCTTCCATTCTTCCCTGAGCTGCATATTGCATTCCCGTACAGTCTCCCTGACGGTCTGCTTAATCAGTCCTTTTAACAGCAGTTGAATTTTCTCCGCCTTTTCATTTTTTTCCTCCAGGGACAAGCTCCTGTCTTCCTGTTTCAGAGGCAGCAAGACCCCTTTTTCATTGTCAAATACCATGTAACGTTCCTTTTCCATTGGCTCTCCTTTCTCCTGTAAAGAATACCATATACTGCATGTAAAACAATGTAGAAAAAAGGACTGTGGCAAAATCCTTTTTGCAGCAATCTTTCGCCGCAGTTCTTTTGCACAGTCCTTTTTAATAATCTCGTTCTTTATTGGCAAATTTAGTGTATTCAGGCAGCCATACCAGCTCAACAGTACCGATAGGACCATTTCGCTGTTTACCGATGATAATTTCGGATATTCCCTTTTTCTCACTGTCTTTATTATAATAATCGTCCCGGTAAATGAACATAACTACGTCAGCATCCTGCTCAATGGCTCCGGATTCACGAAGGTCTGACATCATCGGTCTGTGGTCCGGCCTCTGCTCCACCGCACGGCTTAACTGGGACAGCGCCAGCACCGGTACATTCAATTCCCTGGCCAGCTTTTTCAGGGAACGGGAAATCTCTGAAATTTCCTGCTGCCTGGATTCGGTTCTACCGCTGCCGGACATGAGCTGCAGATAGTCGATAATAATCATCCTAATATCCTGCTCCAGCTTAAACTTACGGCATTTACTCCTCAACTCCGATATGCTGATGCCTGCAGTGTCATCAATAATCAGCCTGGATTTACCGATAACGCCTGCACTTTCAATCAGCTTCTCCCATTCCTCGTCATTCAGCGTACCGTTTCTCAGATTCTGTGCGTCCACATTGGACTCCAGGGAAAACATACGGTTCACCAACTGCTCCTTGGACATTTCCAGACTGAAAATGGCTACTGCTTCTTTTAACCTGAAAGCCACATGCTGGGCAATATTTAAAACGAAGGCCGTCTTTCCCATAGAAGGTCTGGCGGCAATCAGCACCAAATCCGCCGGCTGCATACCGGAGGTCTTATAATCCAAATCCAGAAATCCGGTGGCAACTCCGGTAACTCTTCCGCTGCTTCTGGAAGCCGCTTCTATCTTTTCCAAAGCGTTCATCACTACCTGGCGTATGGGAACGTAATCCCCGGAATTTCTCTTCTGAACCAGCTCAAAAATCCTCTTCTCCGCATCCTCCAGAATAAATTCCATGTTTTCCCTGCCACTGTAACACTGGTTGGCAATATCCTCGTTCAACCGAATCATTTTCCGCAGAATAGCTTTTTCGGCTACAATATTGGCATAATGCTTAATATTGGCAGAGGTGGGGACAGCGGTAATAATATCCCGGATAAATTCCAGGCTACTGACCTCCCCGGGCACATCCTTTTCCTTCAATCTGTTCTGGAGGGTCACCAAATCCACCGGCTTTCCCTCCTCGTGAAGCTCCACCATGGCTTCAAAGACCACTCCATACTGCTTATTGTAAAAGTCATCTCCCAAAATCAGCTCAGAAGCGACTACTATGGCCTCCCGGTCAATCATCATGGAACCGATAACCGATTGTTCTGCTTCTATGCTGTGAGGCAATACTCTTTTTATGATTGCTTCCTCTACTGATGCCATTTGTTCACCTCCATGATGCCCCCTGGCGGCATCTCAAATTGACGAGGAGAATGTCCATATTTTGGGCATTCTCCAGTGTGATTTTAATTCTTTTCCTGCACTTTTACGATTAATACGCCTGTCACCTTGGGATGCAGCTTAATGTTTACCCGGTAAACGCCAAAACTTTTAATCGCTTCATCCAACTGAATCTTCTTCTTGTCGATTTCCACACCGCACTGTTCTTTAAAGGCAGCGGCGATTTCCTTAGTAGATACGGAGCCGAAGGTTTTTCCTCCTTCTCCTGCCTTAATCTTTACGATGACCTCTTTAGTCTCCAGGTCCTTTGCCAGTGCCTGAGCCGCTTCAAGTTGCTCTTTGGCAATTTTTGCTTCATTATTTTTCTTCAGCTTTAAATCATTTAAATTTTTAGGGGTAGCCTCCACGCCCAGTTTCTTGGGTAAAATAAAGTTTCTTGCATACCCTTCATTAGCTTCAATGATTTCTCCCTTTTTTCCAAGGCTCTTTACGTCTTCCAATAAAATAATCTTCATCTTAACCTCTCATTCCGCTGCCAAAGCAGCACATTGTCTATCCTTTTACCGCTTTGCGGCATCTCAAATCCGTGTGTGAGCCCGGCATATGCCAGCATAAGCCTCTGAAGTTCTTGGCGCATGCCCTTTGGGGCATGATTTAGCCACTGCTGTGAGCCTTAGAACTTCTTCTCACACTAACTCGCCTTCTTCCATCATCTGATTCAGACAGGCTTTAAGGCGGACAATTCCCTCTTCGGGGCTGATGCCCTCCATCTGGCATCCTGCAATAGTCTGATGACCGCCTCCGCCCAGGCGTTCCATAATTACCTGTACATTCACCTCATCTATAGAACGGGCACTGACATAAACGGTTCCCTGATATTCCGTCAGAATAAAGCTGGCTTTAATTCCTTTAATATTTAACAATTCATTGGCTGCCTGGGCTCCTACGACGGTCGGGCTTTGCAGGCCTTCACTCTGGCAAATGGAAATGGCATAATCATTGCGGTAGATTTCCGCCTGGCTGACCGCATCCGCTTTCGCCTTGTAATCCTCCGCATTGTCTCTGAACAGTTTCCTTACCCTGGTCACATCCGCTCCGCAGCGGCGCAGGAAAGCTGCCGCCTCGAAGGTTCTTACCCCTGTTTTACTGGTAAAGTTATTGGTATCAATCATGATGCCGGAGTACATACAGTCGGCCTCATCTCCTCTTACCTTAACGCCGTCATTAATATATTGCAGAATTTCGGATACCATTTCACAGGTGGAAGAAGCATAAGCTTCCACATAGGAAAGGGTGGCATTTTCGATGGTTTCCGAACCCTGTCTGTGATGGTCCAGTACCACGATTGACTTGCACAGCTTCAATAGCTCAGGACACTCCGTAATGCTTGGCTTATTCACGTCCACCACCACAAGAACCGCATTACTTACCGCCAGCTCCAGAGCCTGTGCGCTGTTGACAATCATATCTGCGTCATAGTTGTCATTATCTTTAAACATATCTACCAAAGGCTGTACGGAAGTGGTTGCCTGATTGATTACGATATGGGCTTTCCGCTCAAGGCTTCTGGCAATCCTCCAGATACCCACCGCTGCACCGAAGCTGTCTACATCAGCCAGACGATGTCCCATAACGATAACCGTATCCTTTGCCGAAATAATTTCCCGCAAAGCATGGGCTTTCACTCTTGCCTTTACTCTGGTGCTCTTTTCCACCTGCTGGCTCTTTCCTCCATAGTAGAGGATTCCCTCCGGCGTTTTTACCACTGCCTGGTCTCCTCCCCGTCCCAGAGCCAGGTCCACGGAAGTACGGGCAAATTCATAATTCTGGGCATAGGTGAGGCCGTCCAGACCGATGCCGATACTGATGGTAACCG
>JBNMJJ010000029.1:0-12429 GCA_050873745.1 Lachnospiraceae bacterium
ATTCTTACCTTATCTATCTTCTGCTCACATGCCTGTTTAAATTCAAAATCTGTCATGCTTTCTCACCTCTAAATAAATAATACCTTTTTAAAATCAATATTTTATGCTGTATAACCACTTAGCTGCATCTTTAGGAAGGAGAGAAATTGCAAATACGTATCTGCTCGGCATAACGATAACTTTTTTCGCAAATTTTCTGGATTTTATATATGTTTTCCAGTCAAGCTGTCCTTCCAGACGCTGACGCAGCAATTCTCTTTCGGAGAAAAAGCCTACCTGTAAATCCGGTCTGTTGTACAGGCCTTCTCTGACCTTATCATAAACAGGAGGGAGCAGCTCAATAAATCGATGCCAATGTTCCATCCAACTGGACCACATATATCTTGATGAAGCGCTGGGGGTTTTATATCGGGATACCATTCTTGCCCGCTGCTCTCCGTCAATTACTACTCCTTTAAATTCCTCTATATCGGCAATTCCCCGCAAATACGCCAACTGAACACTGAAAGAAGGGCATTCCTTCGCCCCTTTTGATATGTCAAAAGATTCAATCAGTTTTCTTTTAATTATTGTAGAACCCCAATGGGTAATGGGCACGATAGCATAGTCTACATACTCTTCCGGCCTGTCAAATTCTCTGGTTCCTTTTAAGGGTCTTCCGTAGATTGTGATTATATCGTAGGATTTATCGATATATGACAGTATTTCCGGATAAAATTCCGGGCTGATGACATTCTTATCCCCACTCATCCAGATATATTCTGTATCCGGCACCGACAATGCGCTGTTAATCCTTTGCAGAAAACTGTCCGTCTCCGACAGCTTTTCATCCGTATGAAAGTAATGGATATGATTATATCCTTTCTCCACATACTGTTTAACCACCTGCTCTGTATTCCTGTTTGTACTGCCGTCATAAATATAAATATCAACACCGCATTCTTTCGTTGGCTGTGCTATCAGAGCCAGGTTTTCTTTGATGTGCTTCTCCCTGTTATAGGTCACAAAACTCATGGCCAGCTTTTTCATCGTCTTATCTCCTTCGTAATGTTTCATAGATATTTTTTCCTACGGGATTCTTCTTCCCCATTTCCTCTTCTCCCTCTGCCCTCCGGGTGAATTGTGTCAAGGAAAAAAATTCAGGCAGAGAGTAATGAGCTTCATCAATAGGCGAATACAAAGGACTGTATTCAATCCCTTCCTTTATAACAACCTTTTTTACATTCTCCATATACTGTTTCAGGTTCATCTCTATATGTCGGTAATAAAAGACGTTCTCCTTCTTGTTATAGCAGATGACCGGATTTTTAGTAACATGGGACAAAAACCATATTTCGTCCTGATAAAGCAATTTTGCTGAACAATAGGGCTTTTCTTCCAAATCCTTTAGCTCCCTGATAAAGCAGCCCTCTTCGTCTATACCAATGCGTACATATTTACTGCCAACATAAGGAACCAAAAGCATATCATTTTCCTCTGTCTGGGCCAAATATTCATAATACCATTGTTCGCTATCATCCAAATAGACAATCTTTTCTATCTGCATATCGCTATTCAGGATTGCTACTCCCTCCTTTGCATAAACGGAAAACAGCAAAATTTTTCCGCCAATACTTTGGATTCCTATGTAGGTAAGATTCTCACCTTCGATTTTTTTCACCTTCTGCTCTCCGGTTTCCACATCGATTACCCGGATTTCATTAGAAGCGTATATATTGACCCATAATTTATCCTGAACCCTGACTCCCATTGCCAAAGCAGGCCCCTCGGCGCTCCACTCCTGCATCTCTATTATCTGCCGTTTATCCATATCTATTTTGATAAACAACCTGTATGAATAGGGAATCAGCCACAAAAATTTCTCTCCTTCTTTATGGCATCCCATCATTCTTCTGGGAGGAATGTTGCCTCCTCCCGTTCTGTAGCCGCATTCCGGCAGTTCCAGATAGGTGATGTCCAGACTTTCCAAATCCACTATGGCAATCCGCTCACTGGCTCTTGGAATAAACCAGATGCTATTCTGATAAAGTATCGCCTCACTGTGCAGTCCCCAGCTTTCTTCCCAAGGGAAGCTTTTTAAGAATCGGCACTGCTCCGTCTGCGGATTATACCTAAATAACCCGTTTATATTCCATGCCGAGAAGAAAATTTCCTCTCCCACCTGCACTCCGGCCAGAAAATTCAATTTCAGTTTCCGCGCCTCATCATTTATGGCCTCTTCTCCCGAGACCTCCACATTCTGCATCAATATCGGCTTGCCCGTCCGCTTATACATCTCTACAAGGCTGCTATGGTCTCCATAATATCCATCCGAAAGCGCAATGGCCCTGTCCACATCCGCACTGTCATCATAAATTCCCCAGCCTTCGGTCCGGTACTTCTGGACAATTTTCTCATATTCTAGTCCCAACTGCGGAAGCATAGAGCTTACCGTCGCCTTAATCAGAGGATGAGGACGCCATAAAAGTGCAACTTCATCCTTACTCTTCTGGAAAACACTAAATACATACTCCATCTTCTCCAACATCTTCTCACTTTGCTGAAGCAATGACGTTACACTGGTATTATAGAAAATGACCTTCTTCCGGCTTCCATCCGGCTTTCTGATTATCTTCTCCCATTCTTCCGGAATATCCAACTCTTCTGTTTGTGTATTCAGAGCTTTCTCAATCTTCGGGGAGCCTAAACCTGATATTTTATCTTCCCAGACCTTTCTCGTCTCCTCCCCCATAACTTTGGACATGACATCAATATAAAGCTGGCGTACCTTTTTTGACTGCACAATCACCTTATCTGCGTTGAGCACTGCGGGAAGCGCACAGTAGTGCTTCAGATTCTCCTCCGTCACTCGATTGCCAACCTCTTCCTCTCCCAGGACAAAATAGGGAATATATACCAGTTTCTCCGTATACTTTTTTAATTCCCTGGAAAAATACGCAGGTGGAACACTGGTCACAATATTAAATTCATCATAAGGATTATGAATAAAAATTATATCCGGCTGTACCACGGAAATATCAAATTTTTCCCAGGACACGATAGGAACATACTTCGGATACTCATACCCTTCGTAGTTCATTTTCCCAAAACTGCCATCGGGATTCTTATCGTAATAGGGAATAGGAATGACATATGCGTCACAATCCGGGTCTTCATCAGCAGCCCTCCAGACACTCTCAAGGCTGTCCCACATAGAAGCCTTATAGGGCAGAAAAGCAACAACTGTTCTAATCTTAATATCGTTCCTTACACTATTGTCAATTCGAATCAGCTCTCTGCGCAGCTTTTTATATGCCTTGCCCATATTGACCGACTGCTGCTGCCGTATCATCTCATGGGTCTGGTAAACCTGCTCGCAATAGCTTTCCAGCATCCCTATCGTGATAAACCCTTCTCCCTCAGTGTTCTCAATCAAGCTGCCTATTTGAATCGCACCATCCTGACATTGTTCAAGAAGCGTCAAAGCCGTCTCAGGGCTGCCTGTCTCCACCGCTTTTTTTATTTCGCTGTGAGCCCCGTCAAGAAGCCCAATCATATCCTCTATCTGTTTCTTCTGTGCTTTTCTCATACGCTTCTCCATTTTGAAATATTTCCATTTCTGCCTTATATAATGGCATACATCAGGATTATGACTGCAATTTATCCTTAAAATAATACTGTGCCATACACTCTTCTTTTTTATTGGGAGCCTGGGTTACGATACCGGTATTTACATCCTGATAAATCAGACAATTCTCCGGCACATCAGGATTTTTGACCAGTGTATTGGCACCAATGGAAACAAAGTCTCCTATTTTCCCGTGACCGATTATCTTGGCACCCCCCCCGAGAAATAAACCCTTTCCAAGCTTCAAAGAATAAGGCTCCGGCTGCGAGTTAATCGTTGTATTCTGCATAATGACTAAGTAATCCTGAAATTCAACGTTTACATGCCCGATAATCGAACCTACCGGATGTACCAGTATGAATATCTCCGGTAAATCCGCCTTAAAAGAAAACCAGCATCCGCTCAAATCCCTGTTTAACAGAATCAGCTTGCTGCACAAATCCAGATTGCCTTCCCTTTTCCAAAGTGAGTTGGAAAAGTAGTATAAAAACTGTGAATACTGGTCCATATGTAAATGATTGAAATAGGTTTCCGCCTCTCCCCGAGAGTTTATTGTTTCATATCCCCTGACCTTAATATGCTTAAAGCAGTTCTCCGTTCTTTCCAGCCCTTCTTCAAAAGCTGCACTATTCACTGAATCCTTAAAGTCAAAACGGGCCTTTCTATCCGGAAATCTGTATTCTATCTGCTGCGTAATATAATACTGTAAATCTTCCTTACTTAAACTCAATTCCATTAATCATTGCCCTTTTTCAGCAGCACATACTGCCGGTTCTGTACGCCATCATCATTCATTCCCTTTTCACAAAGAACACTGTATCCCCGCTTCCTGAACTCTTCGCAGCACATATCAAACTCAACATCCTCGCCATAAATATGGGATTCAAAGCATATATGTCCGTTTGTACGAAGCATGCGGTCAAGAGCTTCCACATATTCCTGAGGCGTCAGGTTCAGCCAGTGGTGGATAGCAAAGGAAAAAATAACATTATAGCTTGTCTCTGTATCTTTGTACCACTCGTAAAAATCACTGTTAATAAAGGTACAGTTTTCCGCTTTCAAATAGTCCGCTGCCAGCTTCGCTATTTTTACCAGACTTCCATCATACTCAATTCCCGTTACTGACCGTACCCTTTGGGAAATGGAAATATCCAGAAAACCGGAATTGCATCCAATATCCAAAACATCATCCTGACCCCTTAAAATCCGGTCAAGTCCATATTCTTTTATCCGGTATGCAGTGGGACGCATCCCTTTCAGCCCAATCAGCTCCAGGCTCTGATAGGGCACTATGCTTCCGAAGTCGGGCTGTCCCTCTTTTAACATCTGCAAAATCTGCTCCCGGATTCCTGCATCCTTCTCTTTCTCTTCTTCCGATTTGCTGTTATATTCTTCCCAGCCGATTTCTTCCTGTTCCGGTATGCTTTCTTTCCGTTCTTCCATGGCAGTCTTAGCTCTCAACTGCCCCACCAGATAAACATGATTGAAGGATAAAGACTCCAACAAACTGCAGATTTGTTCCTTATATACTCCCATGTGCGGAACCAGCACACAGGCTGATTTGTCACTGAAATTATGTACGTCATTAACCGGCAGTCCGCACAATTTTTGTACATTTTTCTCACCGTCCGTTACCAGAAATCCACCTATATTTTCCTTGTATCCCATTTGTACAATAAAATCATAGAGTTTCGATGCCGTTATTGCTGCACCATAGATATAGAGATTAGGCTGGGCAAGAATTGACTCCCACTCTCTTTTTATTTCATTCGTCATTTTTATTTTTCCTCCAACTAAAATACATCCGGTTTTCTTTCTAATAAATAGTAAAGTCTTCTACTGCGTTTTTCTGTTAAAACCTCTCCCCGGTTAATCACTTTATAATAATCGCCGTAGCTTGTTTCCTCTAATTCTTCATCAACGCATTCTACAATGATAAATGCTGAATACCTGGATAACCTGTAAAATACATTTCCTTCCCCGGCATCAAGCTGATAAAATATCCAATCATACTGTTTTGATTGGCTCAATTCTTCGATACTCTTATAGGATGTACACCTGGCCCATCTAAACAGCCACTTTATATCCTCATCATTTTGTCGAACTACCGCTCCATTCCCTGAAAGATATTCAGGCAATAATAATTCCTGAAGTACAAGTTCCGGGGATTTATACATGTACTTTTCTTTATTTACAATCTTTCTGTACTGTTCAAAGGACTCCCTGCATGTTTTGACCGGAACACAAAAATGTTTTTTCACATAATACAAATACATTAACCGGTGTCCCCCGTCACTTACATTAAAATAATTTTTTTCTTTATTCCAAATTACGGCCGCTGCCTGCAGATAAAATAATCTTATATCTCTGTTGTATCTTTTTTCATAACATTGAAATAATTCTACTCTATCCTCAAGGAGTTTTCGATTATAATCCTCATCGTCTCCATTCAGTCGAAAATATTCCTCGGGATATGAAACCCTCCCCATCATATAATCATAGAGATTCTTGTACGGCTCTAATGATGCAAGTGGTATATCTATATGTCTCTGGTCATTCAGCATTCTCTCATAGATAGACTGTCTGTTGAAATTTACTTTTAACTGCGAAAGGCTTATGGTAAATACATCTTCAATTCTGCATAAAAAAGTTATATTTTCACTGTCCTCAGCTATAATATGAACATCCGCATTCTCTTCTTTATCCCTATTCACCCCCCCGTCTAAAGGAATTTTGCCCAATTCTGCAAATCTGCTGTTTTCAAAACAGGAATATGCCTGCTGCATTTCCATTATATACTGATAGTCCATTTTTTCATCCATGGGGATGTATAAAAATTTCCTGTATCCATGCGAGGAAAGTAAATCCACCGCTTTCTCATGCTGCAAAGCATTGGTGAGGCAGACGATGATTACCATTTCTTCTTTGTGAGGAAATGCCTGTGAAAATCCATCAGGCGTGTATACCGGAATCCCACAGTAGGGCTCCATATCCTCACCTGCCCGGTCGATAATCCCAACAAGATTATAACCGGATTTAATCAGTGCGCTGCATCTGCGTTTTCCATTATAGCCCAGCCCATATACAGCAATTAAGGTCGATGTATCTATATTAAAGTATTCCATTCCCGTATTCCTTCCTGTGAAAAACCCTCAGGTATTTTTATTTGTAATCCCGGTATCGATAATCTCTACAGCTTCCAATAACTGCAGATAATTTTCAACTGCTCTTCAGGGCTGAGTGTTCCGTCATTCACTAAAATCAGGTCAGGATTTTTCGGCTCCTCCATTTCATAAGTTACTCCTACCAAATCGATGTCGCTGGTTGAGCCGGCAGCGCTGTACAGCCCCTTTTGGTTTCTCTGGTGCAATACCTCCATGGGAACTTTAACATATATCTCTCTGTATTCATGGATATTACTTCGGTTCCAATCACGCACGCTGTCATACATAGATATTGTACAGCATATGACATTTATTCCCTGGCTTGCCAGCAAAGCGCATAGCCTGGCATAGCGCATAGCACATTTCTGCCTGTCCTCTCTAGAATAGCCCAAATCATCACCAAAGGCTGTTCTCAACACATCCCCATCCAAAAAGACTGTATTCTTCTCTTTTTCTTTTAATACTTCATACAGCATTTTCCCGATTGTGGTTTTGCCTGCACCTGAAAGACCAGTAACCCAATATACACATCCCATAGTATCCATTTACCTTCTTATAATTTAATAATATCCTCTATACTTCCGTCTTCGACCCATTCGCAGGCATTTTCATAATCTTCATTTGTGTCAAACTCTATCCATCCATTATGGAATTTGATTGCTATTACCTGTTCTTTGGACTGGATGACTGCCTGAAGTAAATCTGTCATATAAGCTTTACGCACAGTCTTACCGGATTGCTGCCAGGGCTTATCCTGATATTTTTCATAGGCATCGTCTAAAATTTTCCCGATACGGACCAGCCCTCTTTTAGAAAATTTAAGCAATCCAATATATCTTGCATCAATATCCTGCAGTCTGGGATTCTCCAGACCTAATTCCACAATGTTGTCATCTCCGTCTAATGACAAACTTTCGGTGTCAAAGTCTGCTTTTCCGTATCTCTTTTCCCAATATGGCTGCCAATCCATATCTACCGCAACTGCATAGTCTGCCTCCACAGCCATCATTGTTTGCAGCATCTGCTTCTCAAACAAAATATCTGAGTAGCTGACGATAATATCCTCGTCAAACTCTTCTCTGGCTGTCATAAAGGATTCTACCATATTGGTATTGGCATAATCTGTGTTCGTATAATACTTTATCCCCTCGTACTTAATCGTATCCGCAGCAAAGCCACGGACGATGATAATATCCTCGATTCCAGAGGCACGGTACATCTTAATTTGTCTCTCTATAATCGTTTTGCCCATAAATGAGAGCATTCCTTTAGGCAAGTTTTCAGTATATTTTTTTAACCTTGTTCCCTGTCCTGCTGCCAATATAATCGCCTTCATTTTTCCTCTCATTCTGCTGCTTCAACAGCCTTTTCATTGCGGTAGCCGTTAGCTTTGCCCAGACTATTTTAACTGCGCCATCCAAATTCTTGTTGTATAAGGAACTTTAATATATTTTTGTCCCTTTGCCTCAACTACCTTTCTAATTTCTTCATTAATATAGTCAAACTTCTCTTTAGATTGACGCTGCACAGTTCCATGAGACTTCCAGCCCTCAATAAAATCCTCAGCTAAAATTTCATGTACTACACCCTCTTCAATAAAAACTACTTCCTTAAAAAGACCGCTTTGATTAATTACCTCTGTCTGGTCCTCCCGACGTGTACCATAATCATAATTGGGCACATTTTTTTTCAGAATATTCTCTATTTCACTCTGTAATGAATCCTGTAAATCTCTATGATTCCACATACATGCAAACCAACCGTTGGGCTGCAGAATACGTTTTGCTTCAATTAACGCTTCATCACGCTTACACACATTAAAAGAGGAGCCAAATGTTACCATTTTAAACTTATTGTCTGCCATCCCTGTGTGTTCTCCCACTCCTTCAAACCACTGAACATTGGCAAACTCTTTAGTCCTGTTGATTCCATTGGCACGCATATTATCATTAGGCTCTACTGCACATACATCAAATCCAAACTCCGCTAATTTTATGGTTAAATGCGCTGCCCCTGCTCCTACATCACAAACGGAATCACCTTTTTTAAGACCTGCACACTCTACCATCTTATCAATCGCTGCCTGTGCATAATCCGGTCTCTTCAAGTAAGCCTCTGCTAAATCTGTATAATCCCATTCTGTTTTCATTTAAAAGTCCTCTCTTTCAAAAAATTTTTTTAATCTGTCACAATCACACTCTCTAAACGGCGTTTCCCTCTCAGGATGCCACATCGTACACCATATCAGGCCATCCAAACTCAGCATTTCCTCTACCACGCCATCTTCTGCAAGGGAAATAACCTTGAACGTCCCAGGCTCCTTCTTCAATCCAAATCGATGAAAGCTATTGACATTTTCAGGAGAATTATTTCTCACCACATTATGTCTTACTGCAATATGTCCATCTATCTTTTCCAACTGCGCTCCATAATGACAGGCTATCAACTGCATCCCTCTGCAAAATCCGTAAATTGGGACTTGATTTTCCTGGGAGTACCCTATCAGGGCCTCCTCCAGTTCATCTCTTTCTGCTGCATTTCCTCCATAGGCCACTAAATCGTTTCCACCGGTAAAAATAATTCCTGCAGGCTTGGTTTCTTCTAAGATGTTCATAGCTATCTCAACGTTATTAGGCAGCGCTATCGGCAGATAACCGCAGGAATAAATAAACTCGCTTATTTTCTGGTCTGCACAATCCCTTCTCTCCCGATAGCTTTCAACAATCTCGACCCGTTGTGTATAAGCCACTATTTTCATTTTAAAACAATCACCCTCTTTCCTGCCGCATCTATTTCCACTTTTCTTGCTTTCAGCAACTTGTTATACATTTGCTCCCCTGTGCCGATAACAGCCGGAATTCCCTGCTCTCCGGCCCGAATAGCCATATGGGAGTTTGCACCCCCCCCATTTTGTAATAAAACCTTTGATATTATGGGAAAAAATCCAATCGTAGCCGGGGTCAGCGCTTTCTATCAGCAAAATTTTTCCTTCCAGAAAGTCAGATACAGCTTCCACAGCATCGGCCACAATAAGCTCTCCTATGGCATGCCCCAGGGTAATATAATTCGGCTCCGTCTGTGGATAAAAGAAGCAGAAAACATCCTTTTCATCGGTAATTAACGGCGGTAAGACAATCTTCTCCGTAATGCTGTAGGCATATTTCCCCTCTTCTATGGATTTTTCGAGTACTCCTTCTGTCTCATTGGTCGAAGAATACAATTCCTGAACCTTATGAATATCCAAATAGGAAAGCTCCTCCCGTGAGAATCCATATTGACAGCCTATATGTCCTATCAGTTTCAAAACTTCACTCAAACTTTTGGTAAAAATAAACTTGGCAAATTCTCTTCCTTCTATGGCTGTCCTGATAAAATCAAATATGCTTAATATATCACCCTGCAAGCCATATTCCTGCATTTTATCGTTCAATAGCCTTATTTGTTCTATGGACAGCTTAAAATTCCGGTCTCGTCCTGAATCGATTTCTCTTTTTTTATCCCATTCAAAGTATAAATCCGGCTCCTCATCGTACCTTTTCGAAGTAATGTCATACGTCCCCGGCCTCAAATGTCCGTATTTATGGATAAAGGCATTCCTGGACAGCTCTGCATAATCCTTTTCCATTTCCGTACTTATGGTCTTAACCCCATTCATAAAGTCCTGATACTCCGAATCGTTGATAATTCCTACCTGGACCATGGATTTAAGCAGTTGAACGGCAATAAAACCTCCCCTGGCCAAACCGGCAAAGGGAAGTGTTCCATACCGTTTACAATCTTCCAGCAGCCAGTAAATTTTTTCAATATCGTTTAAGCTGCTGTTCATTGTTTTGTTCAGGCGTTCTTCTAAATGGTAAATTTTCTGATAATCCTTTTTCCAATAGCCATCAGAAGAACTGACAATTTTATTGGTAAGCTGTTTCAGCGCATTGCTCAGTTCTTCTACTTCACTTTTGTTAAAACCGTACTCCAGTAATATGTTCAGCCTTTCCTCCAAATCGAAGGTAAAGCAGGAAAAAACGATTTCAAACTCGACCTTGTCGTGCATCTGAGGATTCTGCTCAAGTCTGTCAATATAATAATTCACCAGCTTTTCACCTAATTCATCCGTTATACCCTTGGGAATAAATGAATTAAAGCTGACCCTCACGTCAATATACGGCAATCCGCAGAAATTTACCATTAAGGGGAAGCTGCGCAAATTACGGTAGCCATAATTATCTCTCTGATATGCCCATATATTGTCTGTTATAATTTCCCTGTACAGGGACAATGCCAGGGGTCTGGGGCGAATCCCTATCATTTCTGCCGGATTCCAGTCTGGCATTACTCCATATATGGTTTTTCGTCCATAAAGAAAGGGTTTCGATTGATTCTCCGTTTTTATTTTCTCCGCAATACGCACCAGCGCTTTCTTCTGTTCCCCATCATCTATCTTCTCATTAGCTTTAATATAGCGCAGCGGCCGCACCTGTAAAAGATATAACCTTCCTTCCTGGTCAAAGGCAAATTCCACATCCAATTTATCTAAATTAAAAATCTTTTCTAATTGCCGCAGGCAGCCCACCAGATTTTTGATGTCATCATCAGGAAATTCATCCCATTCCTTGTGCATATAACAAAGTTTATTATTTTCTATTTTCCCGGATGTAACGGATTCTGTAGAACCATTCTCATCATAGTTAATCACATAATAGTTCCCATCCGTATTGGGGTCTCTTGTAAATGCCACTCCGCTTAGCTTTACCCCTTCCAGCATGGGCTGAACCAATACCTGATTATCCCTGTTTTCATCATATGACCTGATAACTGCTTCTATCGCTTCACAAATCTCTTTTTCAGACCTGCAGTTCAATACAGAAACATATTTACCTGCTGCCGATTCCTCATAGGTATCCTCCGCCATACAACTGCTTCTGACGATTACAGCCTTTTTCTTCCCACGCAATTCTTCAATGGAGCTTAAAATCACATTCCTTTTCTCTGCCCAATCCGCCACCGTAAAGCTGACCTGCGGGAGTATAATCGCTGAATTTAGCTGACAGCAGGATTCCAGTTTTTTCAATGTTTCTGCCTTTGTACTAAAGGTTAGCATAGCAAGCCTCCCAGCTTAAATAATCGTTTATTCTTTATCAGAGCCAATATAATCATAATAATTTACCGTTTCCTTATTATAATTTCTTGCGTAATCTATAAACAGCTCCTTAATGGCTTCGTTTACGTTATACTGCTCTTCTTTTTTCAAATCCCTGTCCACTACTTCCTGGATGATTGCCGCAAACTTAAAATCTTCCTTCAGTATATCTTCCAGAGTTTTTTCCTCAAATTCATAAAAAGGTGGATATTCCGTCGTGTATCCCATGGCTTTTTTAAAGGCTGCAAAAAATATATTCAATCTCGCTTCATCCCAGGGCGTCAGTATTTTGGAATAATCCTTTTGGGAAACGGCGGCAGTGTCAAATCCTGTAATATATTTAATTCCTTCTTTCGTATTGGCCGGAAAATATACCTCTATTCCATTAAGAGTCGTCCTCATCATGGATTCCTCAAAGGGAATCTGAAAAAACTCACATAGTGCGTCCAGAGTCGCTTTTGCCTTATATTTTATATCCTCAAACTTGATTATACGGAGATTATCATGTCCCTGTTTTCTTTCAA
>JBNMJJ010000030.1:0-12303 GCA_050873745.1 Lachnospiraceae bacterium
GAAACATTTTTCACAGGAGCTTTTGGTACGAAGGTTTCCTGTACTCCTGTTTCCTCAGGCAGCCCTTTTACCAGGCCGTTTCTTTCCAGAACAGCAGGCAGTAATTCCTGTACCTTGCTTTCCAGCTCCTCGCTGAGAATGACAGGCAAAATATCCCCAACTCCACTCTGGATGCAGCTATACACCTCCGCCTGAATACGTTCATTCAAAGTGCCCTGCACCGATACTTTAATCGCATCCTCAACGGTTTCTGTCAGCATATGCTCAATCTGCTTCTGTAAATCATTCTGCACACTTCCTTCCAGAATATCCTGTAAAACGTCTCTTGTAACATTTTCCAGATTCTTCTTGGATTCCTCTATCGCCGTATTAATTTCTTTGGCTGTAAATTTTATCTGGTCATGCTTGTTGTTCAACATATCATACAAAAAAACCGCCTCTTCGTGGTTTTTATGAATCTGCTCCAAAACAGTATCTGAATACTCCTGAACAGCCATGATTTTTTCGTTGGCAATCCTCTCCATGCAGCGTTCTGCCTTTTCCCCAGAAGCAGAAAGAACTTCGTCCGTTTGTTCTTCCAGACCGCCCTTTGCGGCTTTAACCTGCTGTAGAAAAAAACGCTTTACTCTCTCTTCCCATTCCTGGGTGCTTTTATCCTCCACCTGCACCTGCTTTTCCGGTATCAGAAAACTGACGGCAAAAACCACTACACCAATAATTAATAAAACAATTTCTGTTATTTCCATATTAATATCAGCCGGCCAAAGGCCGGCTTCCTCCATTATATTTTTATATCAAATCCTGTTTCCGCTTTGGGAAGGCCATGACCCTCCGAGGGCTGGCCTTTTTTCCGTTTCTTTCCGCCATCCCCGGAGTACTGTCCGTTTCCTTTATCCTTTGCATCAAATTTTTTGTTTTGGTATTCAGTCTGGTCAGGCTTAACCACCTGCTTAAGACTGTGAGTTATTTCCTTGTGAAACTGTCCCTGTATATGGTTTTGTTCCACCAACCCCTTTTGCTCCTCATTATGTCTCTGCGTCGTAAAGTCCTGGATTCGGGTCATCGCATGGTTTAAATCAACTTGTCCTATCGCCATAATTTCTCCATCTAATTCATCCCAATCATGGTAACATCACCATTCTGCTTTACAAAACGGCAATACTGTACCGGTTTCTTAATTACTTTAGATACGTCCGCAATCACCAACTTCGTTCCCGGATAGACCTTTTCTCTTACTACAATCTGGGCATCACTGCCGATGCTTAACAGAGCTTCTATCTGCTCCAGCTCTTTCATCAGGCTCTCCATATTTTTCTTGGTTCTGGTCACCACATTGGACAATTCCTGAACGTGCTTAACCTGGTCCGGCGTAAGTTTAATGCCGTTTTTCATTTTGTTCTTTGCCGACTCTAAAACGGGGCGGGCCGAGTCAATCGTCTTATTATCCTTGTTCAACTCTTCCGTTAAATATTCATGACGCTGCTTCACTTCCGGAGGAACCCCAATCTCAACGGTAGTATTGGCTCCCAGCTCAGAGCCCAGGATTTTTACATCCACCATATTGGTTGCACAGATATATCCACCAGCAATAAAGCCTTTTTTACCGCCTACACGTACCTCGGAACCAGTCATAATCCTGCTGTGGAGTATACAGTCAGCCTGCACATAGCCTCTGGCCTCTACGGTTCCATTCTCAATATACTTGGCAATTACGTTGCCCCCGGCCTGAAGAAAACAGTTACCCTTGCCGTTTACTCCGCGGGCAATGGTAATGTTTCCTCCGGCAATAATCTCTGCTCCCTCTACAACTCCCCGCACTTCCACGTCTCCCTGTGCATTAATGCGGAAATTGGAGGTAACGTTTCCATTTACCTGTACATTGCCTTCGTATTCAATATCTCCGGTAGATAAATCCACGTTTTCCACTACCATTACGTTGCTTACGAACACCTTGTTGTCTACCAGGGTAACATGACCGTCCACCAGAGAGTAAATTTCTGTCTTATCCTCCGATAATTCGATATTGCGGCCGAAGCGAAGAAGCCCTTTTCTTACGGTCTTAGGCCGGATAATGCCGCCGCATACATCCATCCCTTCTTCTCCCCTGTCTTCCCGGTGCAGCCTGGCAAGACAATCGCCTTTTTTGGTGTGGTTTATAATATTCAAATGGAAAAAGTCTACACTTCCATCAGGGTTCACCGTCGGTTTGGCCTTTAAATCCGTATTGAACAGATATTCGATATGAGCATCTTTTCCCTGTCTTACTTCTTTTCCCCTGGCCAGCACAATATTGGTACAATACTGCCTGTTCTTAAAAAAAGCATCCAGTTCTTCTTTGATTACTCCATATACTATTCCCTGATGTCTGAGCTCACTGATAAGCTCCGTTTCATTCAATAAATCACCGTCATTGGAGGGCGGATAGAATCTAACGGTGGCCCGCATACGGTCCTCAGAAACCGTCACCTTAAGCTCCTCTTTGATTGGATAGGTCTTCTGCCTGCATAATTCGATTCTGGTTTCGTCCTTTAAAGATAAGATTGCCTTATTCAACTCGGTCAAATTGAACGGAATCCGATGACGCTCAAGATATTCAACAACCTCGTTCACTAATATGGGCTCACCTTTTGATAACAATTTTATACATGTTCTACTTGTTTCATTAATAATCTGAAAATAAGAATTCATAGATTATCCCCCCTATTCTGTCCTTTACTATAGTTGTTCCATAATGCCCATGTATTTTCCCATTTTGGTTTTCATCTTCTGCAAAGCCTTAGTATGCAGTTGTGAAACTCTGGATTCAGTCACCGATAAAACATGGCTGATTTCCTTCAGGGTTAAATCCTCGTAATAATATAGTTCAATTACCCTCCTTTCTTTTTCCGTTAAGAGTTTGAGCGCCTCAGCCAGCATCTTTTTCAGCTCTTCCTGTTCAATAGCCTCCTCCGGCATGATGAAGTGCTGAACTCCTGAAGGATTAGGAACCTCGCTTCCCTGCTCCAGAAATTCATTCAGTGAAACTACATTCGTAATCTTCATCTTGGACTGCCATTCTGCATACTCTTCCTGGCTGATGCCCAGACCTTCTGCAATCTCAAGGTCGGTGGCCGCCCTGCCATGAAGACTTTCCACTTCCCGCATTACCGCCTCAATCTGTTTTTGTCTCTGGCGGATGGTTCTGGGAATCCAGTCCATCTTTCTTATCTGGTCCAGAATTGCCCCCCTGATTCGCAAAGAAGCATAGGTTTCAAACTTAACTGCCTTGGTATAATCAAATTTATCAATAGCGTCTATTAAACCAAAAATACCGTAGCTGACCAAATCTTCATATTCTACGTTATAGCCAAGATACATACTGAGCCTGCCGGCAACCAGTTTGACTAAAGGTGCATATTCTAAAATAATTTTTTCTCTTATGGCGGAGTCTCTATTACTCTTTTCATAATCAATCCATAGCTTATTTTTTCCTGCTTCATCCATTCACTCGAACTCCTTAAGTATGAAGATTATGCCTCTGCATCATATTAAGACATCTCCGGTTTGGCTTCAGATTCTATTTCAGAATCATCCTGCTCCAATTCTGAGTTTTCATCCGATTCATCCACAGATGAATCCATATCTTCAAGGGCCTGTTGTTCATTGGCAAGCCTGATTTCCTCATTAATACGGTCAAAATCTGTAATTACTTTTACAATAATAAGCCCCAAAATATAAAAGACAAGCAAAACAGACAGCAAGATTAACAATGCTGTCTTTAGTTCATATTGGAAACGGTAAGTCATAATACTTGCAATACTTCCAGCCACAAGCATAAGGCCCGGTGGAAAAAATCTTAATTTAGTTTGTTTCATTTCCTCAAGTTCCTTATATAATTTTGGTTTCTTTTCCTACTCTTTTTATATGATACTGTCCGGTCTCCGGATAAAAAGTAACCGTTCTTCCGTAAGACTCCCCTGTGTCCTGCGCCTTTAACGGTATGCGAAGCTCCCTCAACTTCTTTTTGCTCGCCTCCACATTTCTTGCACCTACGGCAATCAAATCCGATTTATTATTCACAGAGAACATCTGCGCTCCACCTGCTATTTTTGCTACCAGATTCTGCCTTTTGGCCCCCTTCGCCAAAACACGCTTGAGCAGTTCTTCAATTCCGCTATCCGCAAACTTAGCCACGTTAGAATTATTTCGGATAGCGGTACTATCAGGCAGCATTATATGTGCCATTCCGCATATTTTGGTAGTAGGGTCCCAGAGAACTACGCCTACGCAGGACCCTAACCCTAATGTTATGATGGAATCTGTCCCTGAACAGACATTCAAATCAGCCATTCCTACTTTAACTTCCATGTTTTCTCCTCTGTATGCCTCTTTATTCCCTTTAAACGTTTAAGCTAAACTTGCAGGCCCAAGGAGGAAAGAATCTTCTGGTATGACTCCATATCCGGAACCATGATAAAGAATCCGTCTATTGCCATTTCATCATAAATCTGCGTCTGAATCAACAGCATCTCATCTCCCAATTCACCAAATTCGATAGCCGGCACGCTTAAGATAGCCCCCGCCATATCGATACATAAATCAGGAACCGACGGTAAAATGGTTAAATTTGTCATACTGCTTAAGGCATTCAGATAAGCCCCTGTAATAATATTGGAAATCTCCTTTAAAGCAGACCTCTCCATCTCTCCATAAACATCCTGAGCCATGTCTCCCATCAGCTTCTGTATCAGGTGCAGGGCAACATCCTCTTTAACCAGGAACATAATACTCCCGTTAATATCTCCTGTAATGGCCAGGTATATACCCGCCATAACCTGCTCTTCACCACCCAGCAGAGCGCCCACCTCGGGAAACGGAACCAACCTGACCTCAGGCACTCCCATATCTACCTTGGTCTGCAGCATGCTTGCCAATGCAGTAGTGGCATTACCGGCCCCAATGTTTCCAATTTCCTTCAGCACATCAAAATATTGTTTTGACATACTCTCAACTGTTATTTCGCTCATCTGATACCCTCCGGTCACTCATTTCTAGTCAAATGCAACAACTGCGTTTAAATCCAACAGCGAAACCAAAGACTCCCCATACTTTCCTACCGCAAAAACAAAGGAATTCTTCTCTTCTTTATTATCACTGACCACCTTCTCCATATCATCTTCTTCCAGTGTCAGCACTTCTCTCACTTCGTCAACGATGACGCCCAGCATTCCCAACTGCTCCAACCTCAAAATAATGATTCTGCTGGCCTTGGTCTCCACATCATTTTCCAGACCCATTTTCAGCCGCAGGCTCATTACCGGAATCACCTCTCCCCGAAGATTGATTATTCCCTTAATGTAGGAAGCAACATTGGGAACTCTGGTGATATGCTGCATTTTAACGATGTTATCAACGTATTTAATATCTATACCGAACTGCTCATCTCCCATGGAAATGACGATGTATTGATTGACTTCGGTAAATTTCTTTGTCTTATCCATTCCAAAATTCCTCCCTTATTCTAGAGTAAGGCATTGGTATCCAAAATCAATGCCACCTCACCATCGCCAAGAATCGTCGCACCGCTGATTATCTTGCTCTTATTAATGTATTTACCAAGGGATTTAATAACGATTTCCGCCTGTCCCATCAGTTCATCGATAACGAGGCCGGCCTGTTTGTCGCCTTTTTTCACAATAACCGCAATTAAATCCTCAGCATCGTTCTTGGTGGACTCAATTCCCAGCACTTCATTCAGCCTTACCAAAGGTATGACATTGCCTCTTAAAGTGATTACCTCTTTCGACTGCACCAGTTTAATGTCTTCAGGAGAAATATCTTCTATTGTATCGATAGCGCCCAGAGATATAGCGTATTTTTCACCGCCTACTACTACCATAAGCGCCTGAATAATCGCAAGCGTCAAAGGAAGACGGATGGTCCATGTACTTCCTAATCCCAGCCTGCTCTTTACTTCGACTTCACCGCTTAAAGCCTGAATCTTGGAGCGTACCACATCCAGACCAACACCTCGTCCGGAAACGTCGGAAACCTGTGCTGCCGTTGAGAAGCTGGGCAAAAACAGTAAATCAATGATTTCCTTTTCCGACATATACTCTGCCTGTTCTTCCGTTATGGTTCCACGGTCAATGGCTTTTCTGCGAACCGCATCCACATCGATTCCGTTACCGTCGTCACCCACCTCGATAACAACGCTGTTGCCTTCCTGATAAGCGTTCAGGAAAATAGAACCGGCTTCATTCTTTCCTCTTTCCTTACGAAGTTCCGCAGACTCCAAACCGTGGTCCGCAGAGTTACGCAAAAGGTGCATAAGAGGGTCGCCGATTTCATCTACCACCGTACGGTCCAGCTCCGTTTCTTCACCGGACATATATAATTCCATCTTCTTGCCCAGTTTTTTCTGTAAATCACGAATCATACGGGGGAATTTATTCACTACGCTTTCAATGGGAACCATTCGAACCTTCATTACCGATTCGTGCAGGTTGGTGGTTACGCTTTCCAGATACTCAATCTGTTCATTCACTCCCGCATTGGCTGCCCCTTCTATATTGGTAGCGGAAACCAGAGAGTTTTTCGCAATAATCAACTCGCTGACCAGATTCATCAATACATCCAGCTTTTCAATATCCACACGGACGGTTCGGTTGACCACCGGCTTGCCTTTCTTCTCCGCTGCCTTATTTTCCTTTTTCTCCGGCTGCTTAGCCTCTGCCGATTTGGTTTCAGGCCGCTTTGTCTCTGCCGGTTTGGCAGCCGCCTGTTCTCCTGTATTGGCCTCCTGAACGGCCTCTTTCTTCTCCGAAGCCTCCTTTGCCTGCTTTGCCGTTTCTTCCCCTGCGGTCGTTTTGATTAAGGAAGCGCAGACCTCATGGATTTCCGAAACCCCCGATGCCGCTGTAAGAATCTTCTGCAAATCAGCATCCGATACCATAATTATACTGAAATCAAAATCAAACTTTTCGTCTTCAATATCCTGTGCGGAAGGACTGGATACCAGAATTTCTCCCAACTCCTCCAGTGCTTTAAATACGAGAAAAGCCCTGGCCGCCTTTAAAATACAGCTTTCCTGTACATAAACTGTAAGACCGACTACATTTTTTCCCTGCTTTATCGCTTCAGAAATAACGTGCTGCTCCGGTTCTCCCAGGGTGATGGAACGCCATTTTTCTTTTGAAGGGTCGCCCTCAGGCTCCTTCTCTACAGCCACAGCAGGCGCTTCAGCCTTGGCAGAAGATTCTGATTCTCCACCATCGTTAAGCATAGCATTCAGGTCCTTGATTAACATTTCATTATCGTTTGTGCCTTCGTCTCCGCTTTCCTGAATAAGGGCAAGATAATCCTCCAAAGCATCCAGACACTGGAAAAGACAGTCAATCATAGACGCATTGACTTTGATATGACCATTTCTTACTTCGGAAAATACGTTCTCCATATCATGAGTCAGCGTCTGCATTCTCTTATATCCCATGGTACCTGCCATACCTTTAAGGGAGTGAGCCGCACGGAATACTTCATTAATGGTATCCATATTCTCCGGATTCTGCTCCAGCTCCAAAATCTGTGTATTCAGACTCTGTAAATGTTCCTTTGTTTCATCAATAAAAATCTCAAGATACTGACTTACATCCATACTAATTTACCCCCACGTGTAAAATAATTTCCTGTGCAATCTGATCCAGAGGCACTACCTGATTGGATAAGCCTGCCCTCTTCACGCTTCTGGGCATTCCGTATACCACACAGCTTTCTTCATCCTGTGAAATCACATGCACTTTTTTCTTCGTCTTCAGATTGGCGATTCCTTCCGTTCCGTCCGCTCCCATACCGGTCATTACCACGCATACGACCTCGTCGTACTTGCAGTCAGCCAAAGACTCGTACATATAGTTGGCGCAGGGCTTTACTCCTTCCCTAGTGGGCTGATTGGAATAATGAATGATGGGTCTTCCCTGTCTGTCCACTATATTTAAATGGCTTCCGCCCCGGGCCACATATACCCAGCCCTTCTTCAATTCATCGCCTTCTTCTGCTTCCTTTACATTCAATTCACTTAAGGAATCCAGTCTTTCGGCCATGGACTTGGTAAATCCCACGGGCATATGCTGCACCAGAACCACCGGCGCTGCCAGATTCCCCGGCAGTCTGGGAATAACAGACTGTAAGGATTTGGGACCGCCCGTAGAGCTGGCAATGGCCACTACATGTTTACCCGAAAGGCGGGAGCCATTCTTTCTGACCAGTTCTACAATCTTTTTGGTATTGCTGCTTTCTTCACGGCTAAACGCCCTGTTCGTAAAGACAGGCAGATTGGAGTTAGCTACAGCGTGTAAAGTTCTTAAAAAATTGGCTACAAACTCATCCCCCCGGCAGTCAAATGGTCTGTCGGGCTTATGTACAAAATCAAGAGCGCCCAGTTCCAATGCGTCCAGAGTGGTCTTAGCCCCCTCCTTCGTATCAGTACTGGCCATCATGACCCGTACTGCAATCTTATTGGAACGCAGTTTCTTCAACAGCTCCAGCCCATTCATCCTGGGCATATTGACATCCAGCACTACTGCATCATAGCTGTTTTTCTTCAATAACTCCAACGCTTCTAATCCGTTGCTGGCTTTATCCGCCACCTCCAGCGTCCTGTCAGAGTTTATTATATCACAGAGCACCCTTCTCATAAGTGCAGAGTCATCAACAACCAAAATTTTTTTCATGGTAACCTCCAAACGGCATCATAAATCACTGTGGAGAATGCCTGATATATACTTTAAAACCTCTCAAATCCGCGGGGAGAATACCCGTTTCCCCCTCTTCTGTCTCCGTTCATCTTCAAAGATAAACTGAATAATCTCTTCCCGGGTAGTATTCGTCACGTCTTCAAACTGAACCCTTACTTCATGCTTATCATTATATTTTCCGGTGACCGTTGTACTGAGTACCTTTCCCATAATCTGATATTCCCGGACCGTTCCTTCCACGTCCAGAGTAAAGCAGCACAAAATCATATCCTCGGCCTTATACTCATCTTCCGTAATAAAACGGATGCCTCCGCCGCCAATGTCAATCATTACCCCTTCTTTTCCCTCTTCATCCACATTCCAGATTCGCTTTTTCAGCTCTTCTTCAGTCAGAGGGCGGGTAAATACCGGCATAGAACAGCCGTATCGGTAATATTCCCTTCTCTGATACCGCTTTACTTCGGTGATAATCTCCATTCCAAGCAGATAAATGTTATCCTTCTTATACCGCTCAACCACCCTGGCATCACACTGATATACCCCTGTATCAGTATAGGAAACCAGTGTATAAACCGCATTCAAGGGCAATAGAATAAGTTTTGTTTTCTCTATAGGCATCAGCACTTCTATCTTATTATCGTCAAATACATCATAAATCTGGCTGATGTGAACCTTGGCAGGCTCGCCTTCTTTCTGCGGTACATGTCTCATTTCAATTTTGTATCCGGGTGCAAGTCTTTTTTCACTCATAAAACCCTCCATTCTGAAGCGCATATGCACAACTTCCTTACCGCTTCTTAATTAAATCGTTTTTCGGCTATCAAACGGGAGAAAAAAGCCGCCATGCCTCTTTTTCCCACCTCTTTTTCTATCTCCATATTCATCAGTTTGGCTGCCAGTTGCTCGTAGGCCCGGGTAGACCTGGCGCCTGGAGCAGACAAAGAAACCGGCGTCTGGCTCATCACCGCCTTTGCCAACTGACTGTCCTGCGGAACCGCTCCCAAATATTCCAACGGTATTTTCAGATAACGGCTCACCACTGCATTCAATTTATTGTACAACACCTGTCCGTCGTCCGCTTTCTCTACACGGTTTGCCACCACCTTTATTTTCGTTTCCTTAGGAGAAAAATAAGGATGCTGGTGCAGGGACTTTATCAGAGAATAAGAATCCATAATGGATGTGGGCTCAGGAGTAGTAACCATGAGAACCTCTCCGCTTACCACCAGAAACTCCAGAACCGCATCGGAAATTCCTGCCCCCGTATCAATAATAATCACGTCAGCTATGGTATCCAACTGGGCCAGATTCTGAACGATACAATTTAGACAATCCCGGCTTAAATTAGCCAGTCCCATAATTCCGGAGCCGCCGGAGATAAAGCCTACCCCTCCGGCTCCCCAGGTAATAATCTCTTTTATGTTCTTTCCCTGGTAAATCAAATCACTTAAATTATGCCGGGGGATAGTACCGAACATAATCTCAATATTGGCAAGACCGAAATCCGCATCCAATATGATGGTCCTCTGGCCCAATTTGCACAACTGGATAGCCAGATTTGCCGCCGTATTGGATTTACCTACTCCCCCCTTGCCGCTGGTTACGGTAATCACCCGGGCCAGGGGTCTGGGCGCCTGCTGGCTGGCCTTAATAATTTTTCTTAATTTTGCGGCTTGATCCATTATGCTGTCCTTTCATTCCATCCATTTACTCATTACTGGTCAAAATCTCTTTCACCGTAGACTGAGGATTGAATGGCTGAATATCATCCGGGACGTTCTGTCCATAAGTAACGTAGGACATGGGTGCGCCGGTATACATTTTAAGGTTAAACAAATTCCCTAAAGCCGTAGTCTCATCCAGTTTTGTAAAAATAAGCTTGTACTCTGCAATCTCCTTATAGGAGTCTGCAATTCTGATTAAATCCCAATACTTTGTAGCCACACTTAATACCAGAAAGACTTCCTTGTCTATTTTCTCATCTATTCCGTCGATAAAACCTCTGACGCTGTTTTTCAGTTCCTCATTCCGATGGGAATGGCCTGCTGTATCCACAAAGATGTAGTCACAGTCTGAAAATTCATCTATGGCCTTGTTAATATCCTCCGGCGCATAGACGATACGGAAAGGTATCTCCAGAATATCGGCATAGGTACGCAACTGCTCGGCAGCCGCAATCCGGTAGGTATCCGCTGTAATCAGGGCAACCTTTTTCTTCTCTTCCACGCAGAATTTTGAAGCAATTTTGGCAATGGTTGTGGTTTTTCCCACTCCCGTAGGCCCGATAAAAAAGATAAGCTTCGGATTCTTCCTGCCTTCCGTAATCAATTCAGGCTGTCCAAACTTCAGAATCATTTTCTGGTAAACGGTAGACAGGGCAAAATCTATCTGCATATTGGGCGTCATAATTTTTTCTATTTCTTCTATAAACTGATTAGCATAATTCTCTCTTACTTCGTTGTCAATCATCGTATTATAGAGCAGTTTCATGAAGGTTATGACTTCCTTGGAATATTTGGAATCCATCTTCTCCTCTCCTGCGTCCCTGGGCTTTTCTTCCTCCTGCTTGATTCTTTGTTCCAACAGACTTTGAAGATTTTCCAGCTTCTGTTCAATGACTTTTCCGGTGTCCTCTTTATGACTGGTCTCCCGCAGCGCCTCTTCCTTCTTCCAGATAGAATCCGGTATAATAGGCGCCGCTTTCTCCTTCTTGGGGACAAAAGCAGGAGCAGGCTGTTCGCTTTCTTCCTCCATCGCAACCGTCACCTCCATCATGGAAGGCTTCAGAACGGAAAAAATTCCCTTCTTCTTCACCTCTTTTACGTTCATGATAACAACGTTCTCACCTAATTCTTTTCTGGCGACTTCCACAGCTTCTCTTTCCGTTCTGCCCTGAAACTTCTTAATAATCATTTATTCAAGTCCTTTCTGCACGCTATGCAGTAATCATTCCCACAGACTGCAGCTCCACATCTGAATCCACTTCATTATAAGAAACCACAATTAAATCCCGGTAATAATCTTCGGTGAGTTTTTTGAAGTAAATACGCACAATCGGAGACGTAATAACGATAGGGGTTTTCCCCATATTCTCCAGCTTCTTCGTTTCTGTCTCCACCGACTTCATAATCAGTCTCGTCTTTTCGGGGTCTAAAGAAAGATAAGCCCCCTGTTCCGTCTGCTTTACACTCTTCATGATTTCCTGTTCCACTGCCGGGTCCAGAGTAACCACACTGGTGGTCTCCCTTGGCGGGAAGTATTTGCTGGAAATCGCCCGCTTTAAGCTCTGACGGACATATTCCGTTAAAATATCCGTATCCCTGCTGGTAGAGGCGTAATCTGCCAGAGTTTCAAAAACAGTAAGCAGGTCTCTGATGGAAATGCCTTCCCGCAAAAGATTCTGCAACACCTTCTGGACCTCTCCCAGTCCCAGCACCTTGGGCACCAGTTCTTCCACCAATGCAGGGTTGGTATCCTTCAGGTTGTTGACCAGATTCTGAACGTCCTGACGGGTCAAAAGCTCTGCCACATGCTGACGGATAACCTCGGTTAAATGGGTTGCAATAATGGA
>JBNMJJ010000031.1:0-12205 GCA_050873745.1 Lachnospiraceae bacterium
AGAAGGCAGAATGGAGGACATAAAGAACCTGATGGGGAATTTAAGTATTTCTCTGGAACAGGCTATGGAACTATTAGGAATTTCACTGGAGGAGAAGGGAAAATATTTACCTTTGAATTAGCATTATTATACAAATTAAATAAGTATTATATATTTTTGGGGATAATATATGGTATACTGTTTTCTAATAGCACACTTTTAGCCAATCAGGGACAGTGAAACGATATAGGATAAAACTTTACATCAGGTAAAGGAGAGGGATAATTTCATGAGTAATCCTAAGGAGAGACCAGGAAAACATAGCGTATCTTATTGCAAAGATGCACAGCAGTTGAGGAATCCTGCTGAGGAGCCCTGTTATGATGCAGACAACCGGGAGTATGAAAATAGGAAGCAAGCGGTAGATAGTCTGCGGGAAAGGATTATTGCGGGCACTGCTGCAGAAGATGCGCTTTGGCAGGCGATTGTCACTTACCAGGGGTATCCGTTATACACTTCTTCCGGTCTTCCCTTTCGGTATACAGTAAAGCGAAACAGGGACGGAGAGTACAGCGGGGAACTGGTTATAAGCAGAAAAGAGGATAGTAAGACGTTGACCAGAAGTTCTGTTATGCTGGCCTTTCGTAAAATAGTGGGGGAGATTGCCGTTATAGATGTTTCAGCAGGGAATGATGCCTGCTGCCTTGAGATTGTGCCGCCTGAATATAAGGGGCCGAAAGCGATTGGGCAGATATTTGGTATATCTTATGTATACAGCCTGTTCTGGAAACTGGGCTTGATTAAGGTCCCGGCAAAAGTGGAAAATAAGCTGAGGGGAAAGAAATAGCTAAACGGCAGATAAAGGGAAGGGAAGACCCTGGCAGGAAATGGGACATGCCTATTGCCGTTTTCCTTTTTATACAATAGAATAAGGAAAGGGAAAATTGCTTTTTCAGTAATCATAAACGGAATACCAGGAGGATTTATGAACATTATACTTTTATCCGGTGGTTCGGGCAAACGCCTTTGGCCGCTTTCAAACGATATTCGTTCAAAACAGTTTATTAAAATATTTAAAAATGAAAATGGTGAATATGAATCTATGGTACAAAGGATGTACCATCAGATTCTTGCTACCGACGCTTCGGCGAATATCACGGTAGCAACCTCCAAGTCACAGATTTCATCTATTCGAAACCAGTTGGGAGAGAATGTGGGGATTTCCCTGGAGCCCTGCAGAAGAGATACTTTTCCGGCGATTGCATTGGCAGCAGCCTACCTGCGTGACGTAAAAAAAGTACCGGACGAAGAAGCGGTTGTGGTTTGTCCGGTGGACCCTTATGTGGAAGAGGATTATTTTAGAGCCATTAAGGAATTGTGTCAGATTGCGCAGGAGGGTAAGGCGAATCTGGCATTAATGGGAATCGAGCCAACTTATCCCAGTGAAAAGTATGGCTATATTATTCCAGAGTCTGAACGGAGAGTAAGCAGGGTGGCAACCTTCAAGGAAAAGCCGGATGTGAAAACAGCTGAAGAATATATAGCCCAGGGAGCATTGTGGAACAGCGGTGTATTTGCCTTTAAGCTGAAGTATCTGATGGATAAGGCGCATGAACTGATTGCCTTCGACGATTATCAGGATTTATTTGACCGATATGAGAAGGTGGAGAAAATCAGTTTCGACTATGCGGTAGTGGAAAAGGAAGAAAGTATACAGGTTATGCGGTTTAGCGGCCAATGGAAGGATTTGGGTACCTGGAATACCCTGACGGAGGCGATGGATGAGAACATTTTAGGAAATGTTCTTATGAATGACGGCTGCGAGAATGTTCATGTGCTGAATGAGCTGGATGTACCCGTTTTATGTATGGGGCTGAAGGATGTGGTAGTTTCTGCCAGCGCCCAGGGAATATTAGTGTCGGATAAAGAGGATTCCAGCCAGATTAAGCCCTTTGTAGAGCGGATTGACGAACGGATTATGTTTGCGGAAAAATCCTGGGGAGAATTCCAGGTTCTGGATGTGTCGGACGGCAGTATGACGATTAAGGTTAAACTTAATCCGGGGCACAGGATGAATTATCACAGTCATGAGCGGCGCAATGAAATCTGGAATATTATTTCAGGCAGGGGAAGAACGATTGTAGATGGGATGGAACAGCTTGTAGAAGCAGGAGACGTTATTACTATGCAGGCAGGATGCCGTCATACGATTATTGCAGATACGGAATTAAAAATCATAGAGGTGCAGCTGGGGCAGGAGATAAACGTTCATGACAAGCAGAAGTACGAACTTGAAGAGTATGAATAAGCCGTTCCTTTTAGAGCCTGCCGGAAAAGATTATCTTTGGGGCGGAAAAAGACTTCAGGAAGAGTATGGGAAAAATCTGAACCTTACTCCGCTGGCGGAAACCTGGGAATGTTCCACCCATCCTGACGGCAGCAGCAGGATAAAAAGCGGAGAGTTCTCCGGGATGTCTCTGGATGCCCTGCTGAAACTTCATCCGGAATATTTAGGCACTCATGGGAGAAACCAATGCGAACTGCCGATTTTGGTGAAGTATATTGATGCCAGAGAAAAATTGTCTATACAGGTACACCCATCTGACGAATATGCCATGAAGTACGAGAATGGTTCTCTGGGAAAAACGGAAATGTGGTACGTTGTGGAGGCAGGGGAGAATGCAGAATTAATTTATGGGTTTTACCAGGATACGGATAAAGAAACAATCCGAAAAAGCCTGGAAAAAGGAACGATTGAGAAGTATCTGCAAAAAATAAAGGTAAAGAAAGACGATATTTTTTACATTGAAGCAGGAACGATTCATGCTATCGGCGCAGATATTCTCCTTGTAGAAGTACAGGAGAATTCCAATTTGACCTATCGGCTGTATGATTATGAACGGGTTGACAAGAACGGAAAGAAGCGTGAACTGCACATTGAGAAAGCATTGGAGAATATAAACTATAAAGGCAGTGATACCCCTCGCCAGCCCATGAGAGTACTGCGTTATGAAAGAGGCTGTGCATCGGAATTGTTGTGTCGGTGCAAATATTTTCAGGTATACAGAGAGTTGCTGAACAATCTTGCCATTGAACCAAAGGTTGAGCTTCAGACGGATTTTACTTCTTTTCAGGTTTTATTATGTTTGGAAGGAAGTATCTCTCTGATTGAATGTGATGGTCAGACACTTGATTTTTCAAAGGGGGACTGCGTTTTTGTCCCTGCGAAGTCGGTGCCTTTACAACTGAAAGGAAAAGCTCAGCTTCTCAGGATAAGCTGTTAAAGCAGGGTCTGAAGCGGATTTATTTATATCAGGTTTATTTTTAGAGAGGATGACCATGTACAATAAGAAAATCAATTTGGGAAGACTACACAATGTTTTGTATATTTTGCTTCTCCTTCTTTCTATGCTGCAATTAAAGGAGATAAACTTAGGAGGAATTTCTCTTTATTTGTTTTTGGCCTTACTCATAGCCTTTTCCTTACTCTGCTTTAATGTCCGAAAGAATGCCGGAAAAAAGGGATGGCTGAAGTGGAGGATTAATCAGGACGGGATATTGGTTCTAATCTTTGGCTATGCCTTAATCAGATTTATTGCGACCCTTTTCAATTCTCAGTTAGCCAGCAGAATCAATCTGGAATTTTTGGTTTTACTATTTCTTTCCAGTTTGATATACTGGGTTAGCTGCAACCGAAGAAATATCGGCCCCGGCTGGCTGGAAATCACTGCCCTTGCGGGGGGGATTGGGAGTTTGGGAATCCTGTTGTACTTTTTAGGGGCAGAGTCTTTAAAGGAGTGGATTTCACTGGTGCAGAGCAATTCGGGAACCATAGCCTCTTATTTGATTTTACCGGGGATTCTGAGCGTTACCATATATTGCTTCAGTGAATCAAAGCCACAGAGATACTTAGCTCTTTTGGGAGTGATTATCAGTTTTCTGGCCCTGCTTTTAAATAAGAATCATGTCAGCTTATGGCTGATGATTATGTTTTTTCTGGCTATACCCTGTATTTTCAGGCCCAGGGCGGAATGGATTAAGAGAGATATGCAGCTTTTGTTTCTTTTTTTATTTCTCTGGTGCAACATGAGCCTTTTGGTAAATTATTCGGAGTGGATAAAAAGAGAGGTGTCTTTTAATCTGGAGGCCAGTGTCTATGGAGAGCTGATTCTGGCCGTTGGAGGAGTGGCTTTCTTCCGTTATTGGGACCAGATTCCGGAAGGGAAGGACTTGCATAGAATCAGTATGGTCCGTCTGCAGCAGCATTTTCGGAAGCTGTTTGCCGTAGTCGTGTTTTTGCTGGTGGGGATGGGCTTTAATGGAAACACTCTGGGCAGCCTGCCTGACGGTGGGCTATCGGGTTTTTGCAAGAGTGTATTTTTGCCGCTGGCCAGTGAGCTGAAGCGGGGAGGAAGCAGCTTTTTTGTTGCCCTCAGGGAGCTGGGGCTGGTGATGACGCTGCTGATACTGCTGTTTTTGGTGATTATTGGAAAAAGAGCATATAATAATGTCCATATAGACAAAGGAATTACCAATATTTTATTTATCCTCTATGGAATCTTTTTGGCGGCATTTTTCCTGTGGGATATATCCACCAATGTGATTCTGGTCTACGTTATACTGCTGACATTGGGAAGCAGTGTGTGGGAAGAGGTTATACAAATAAAATCAGAAAAAATCGAAATCAGAAAAGATGGAGGGAATAAGGAACATGAAGACAATGAGTAAGTTAATGAGAAGAACCCTGGCAATGGTATTGGCTGCCTTTCTTTTGGTAGGATTTTCGCCGATTCAGGCCAGAGCGGAACAGATTCAGATTCAGAAGCTGGTGACCATCCCGGAAGGTGCAGAGGGAAAAGAAGAGCCCAGCGACAGCGCCAAAACCGTGATGAACTTTGAAGCTGGAACGCAGATTGCGGTTGTGGAAGAGATGGATACAGACTGGTATAAGGTATTGTATCAGGGAAATATTTACTATGTAAAGCAGGAAAAGACCGCTGAATATAATCCGGGTTATGCCCAGGAAGAGCTGGATAGGGAGCTTGAACAGGAAAGGAATGAGGGTAAGATTCTGGCAGAGGAAGTTGAGCGTAAGGAACAGGAAGCGAAACAGACCAGAATCTGGGTAACGATTATCGTAGTTCTGGTGCTGGCAATCTTTGGTGTGGGAATTTACTCCAATCTTAGTGCAAAGAAAGCCGGTAAAGAAGATGGCGAAAAGAAGAATAACCACGAGAAAGGATAGGGGGCAAAAGATGAAAAATAACAGGATTAGGCTATTGTCGCAAATAAACAAACAGAGCATCTATATATATGCTCTGTTTGGAGCGATTATGCTGGTAATGTTTTTAAATAAGATGAATTTACATGTGGATGAATTGCTTAGCTATACCCTATCCAATAATGTAGGCAGCACGAATCTGACAATTGAAGAAGGATATACATATGATTCGGCTGATGAAGCTTATCTTGGCAGTCTGGCTGTGGATAATGAATCGGAGAGGTTTAACTTTAAAAATGTGTGGGTGAATCAGACGAGAGATGTACATCCGCCGCTTTATTATCTGATTCTGCATATACTTTCTTCTTTTAGCCTGGGAAAGTTTAGCATTTGGTGTGGAGCAGCAATTAATATTTGTTTTGCATTGCTGACTCTATATATTTTTCGGAAATTAATGCTGAAATTGATTAATGACAGGAGATTAATGGAGTTTGCTTCGATTGTATTTATATTATCGCAGGGGATTCTTCATAATGTATCATTTTTAAGAATGTATGTCATGGCAATGTTCTGGGTGATTTCAATATCTTATTTGTTTGTAAAGGCATGGGAGGAGAAGAATGATTGGAGGCTTTGGGCTAAAATAATGATGGTGGCAATATTAGGTGCTTTGACGCATTATTATTGCATTATTTACCTCGTGGCCACCTGTATCGTATATGGTATTTGTCTGCTGTTGGAGAGAAGATGGAAGGAGATTGCCTGCCTGAGCGTTTCTATGGCTGCGTCGGCAGCTGTATCTGTTTCTGTATTTCCAGCCATGCTTGCACATATGTTTTCTGGAAGCCGGGGGACGCAGTCAGTGGATAACCTGGTAAATGTAACATGGCATCATCGTTGGGAAAGAATGAAAGACTTTTATGGGTTTATCAATAGCGAAATGCTTGGAAAAATGGGGGGGTATTGTAGTATTCCTGCTTCTATTTCTGGTATCAGGCATTATATTTAAGGATAAAAGCATATTCCGTATTCGTATTAGCAGAGTACAGATAATGAAATGGATAATACTTATCATTCCTATTCTGATTTATTTTCTTTTTGTTTCAGTATCTGCAGCTTATGTTACCGACCGATATTTCTTTCCGATATATGCAGTTTCTCTTAGTGTTTTTTTGAGCATAATCATTCTATTTTGCAAGAAAATTTCTACAGAAAAGAACCTGTATATTATCTTGTGTTTGATATATTCTTTACTTATTGTAAATGGCTGGAATGGAGCCGATTGGAAATTTCTTTATAAAGATACTGCAGTTTTACTTGATACTGCAAAAGAGTATTCTGATAAAAACTGTATTTATGTTTATGATGCTCCATGGAAAGCTTTGCCATCATACATAGAATTAAAAAATTATAAAAGTTTGACTTTTCTTTCGTACAATAAATCTGCTGAGATAGTAAAATACAGCGATGTGGTTCAGGATGGATTTATGCTGGTTGTGCAGGGTAATGCCGAGAATATTATCAATCAGATTAAGAAGGTTTATCCTCATCTTAATCAAAATAAGAAGATTGGAGGATTTTCTTATGCTACTACATATTTTATTTACCCTGGAGAAGAAAACCGTAAAAGTATGATTTGGACTTACGATAAAAGCAGGATTTTGGGAGCAGAAGGTTCTGAGAATGGCAGTAATGTACTGGCGGTGAAAAAAAATCAAAGCGTATGGATTACGAAGGCGGCAGGCGGTGATAAAGTATTGATTGAGATTGATGGAAAGGTATTGGATGTGGAAAAGGGGGTCTTTGCGGACGGGACAAATATTCAACTTTTTTCGTTAAATGGAACAGGGGCGCAACAATGGAAAATAGTGAATAATGATGATGGTACATCCAGCTTTTTGACAGATGATGGAAAATACGCTTTAACCTGTAAGGAGGATGGCAATATCGCCATTACTCTTTATCAGCAGGGAGAAAAGACACAATGTTGGTGGATTAATTAGGATGTAAATTTACTGGTTGCAAGCAGGAGGGAATAGTTGATATGCAATACGATTATCTGGTAGTGGGGAGTGGACTTTTTGGTGCGATTTTTGCCCATGAAGCGAAGAAAAAAGGGAAAAAGATTCTGGTCATCGATAAGCGTGACCATATAGGCGGAAATATTTATACCAGAGAAATAGAGGGGATTCAGGTGCATCAGTACGGTGCCCATATTTTTCATACCTCCAATCAACAGGTTTGGGATTATGTCAACCGGTTTGCTGTTTTTAACCGTTATACTAATTCCCCTGTGGCCTGCTATAAGGGGGAATTGTATAATCTGCCCTTTAATATGAATACCTTTCATCAGATGTGGGGAGTAAAAACACCGGCAGAGGCAAAGGCCAAGATTGAAGAGCAGATTAGAGAAGCCGGAATTACTGAGCCGAAGAATCTGGAAGAGCAGGCCATCAGCCTTGTGGGCCGGGATATTTATGAGAAGCTGGTAAAGGGTTATACTGAGAAGCAGTGGGGCAGACAGGCCCAGGAGCTTCCTGCCTTCATTATCAAACGTCTGCCGGTGCGTTTCGTTTATGACAACAATTATTTTAACGACACCTATCAGGGAATCCCCACAGGCGGATATACGGCTATGATTGAAAAAATGCTGGAAGGAATTGAGGTAAGGCTGAATACTGATTTTCTGAAAAACAGGGAAGACTATGAAGCAGCAGCCGAAAAGATTATCTATACCGGCATGATTGATGAATATTATGATTACTGCTACGGGAAACTGGAATACCGAAGTCTCCATTTTGAAACGGAGGTTTTGGAGGAAGAAAATTATCAGGGAAATGCGGTGGTCAACTATACGGAATATGAGGTTCCCTACACCAGAATTATTGAGCATAAGCATTTTGAGTTCCAGTGCCAGAATGGGGCCAGTCTTCCCAAAACGGTGATTACGAGAGAATATCCGAAGCTTTGGGATTCTTCGCAAGAGCCTTATTATCCCATGAACGACGAGAAGAATAATCGTATTTATCAGAAATACAGCCAGAAGGCCGGGAAAGAGAAGAAGGTGATTTTTGGCGGAAGATTGGGAATGTATCGTTATTTCGATATGCACCAGGTAGTGGAAGAGGCCCTAAAATGTGCTGAGCAGGAACTGAGGTAAATTTATGTATCAACGTAAATCCAATTTATCTAATCTGGTCATTATGCTTTTGGACTGTGTATCCATCGTGACCAGTTTGATGTTGGCTAATTTTATCCGAAACGGAAGAGTATTTACCAGTGACAATGAACGGATGGATTTCGGCCTTATGGTGGGGGCCTGTCTGGTTATTTTTCTGGCTCTGAATCTGTCCCGGAATCTGTATAAGGATATGTTCTATCGGGGGCCTTTGGCGGATTTGGCCTATATTATGGCTGCCAATGCGTTTTTGTTTGGAGGAACGGCTGCCTTCCTCTATTTTGTGGGCCGATTGGAGGCGTATTCCCGACTGGCCTGGATTTATTTTCTGGCTCTGGACTGCGGCTTCATGTTCCTGCTTCATCGGGGCTTCAAACGCTGCCTGCCCTCTATTTACTGGAGATTGGGGCAGGCCAGAAAAATATTGCTGGTGGCGGACAGCGCCCAGGCAGAGGAACTGTTGGCAGAGGTAAAAAAAGCAGGCGATTTTATGTACGACCTGGAGGGTATCGTCCTGGTAGATGATTCTGAACGTACCAGCGTAGACGGAATCAAAGTGGTAGCCAGGGGGGATGGGCTGATTGGCTTTTGCCAGAGTGCCTCACTGGACGAGATAGTCATTGCGGCAGACGTGAATCGGTACCCTAAGGTGCTGCAGCAGATGAATATTTTATCGGAAATGGGTATCAGCATCCATTACCGGATACCGGTTCCCGGGCTCAGGGGAGCAGGCCAGAAGGCCCTGTCCCAGGTGGGAAATCTCTACATGATAACCTATGCCAACCGGATAGCTCCCACCGGTCAGCTTGTGCTGAAAAGGGTGATGGATATTTTGGGGGCCCTGCTGGGCGGCGTCGCACTTTTGTTGGTTACGGTGATTTTTGGCCCGCTGATTAAGCTAGAGTCACCGGGACCGATTTTCTTTTCCCAAAAAAGAGTGGGACGAAACGGAAGAATATTCAAAATGTATAAATTCCGTTCCATGTACGCCGATGCAGAGGAGAGGAAGAAGGAACTGATGGCTCAAAACGAGATGAAGGGGCTGATGTTCAAAATGGAGAATGACCCCCGTATCACCAAAATAGGAGGCTTTATGCGGAAAACCAGCCTGGACGAGTTCCCTCAGTTCATCAATATTCTCAAGGGAGACATGAGCCTGGTGGGAACCCGCCCTCCTACTCTGGATGAATTTGCCCAGTACAGCCCCTACCACAAGAAGCGTTTAAGTTTCCGGCCCGGACTGACGGGAATGTGGCAGGTAAGCGGCAGAAGCGATATTACCGATTTTGAAGAAATTGTCCGTCTGGATGTGGAGTACATTGATTACTGGTCCATCGGACTGGATATTAAAATACTGTTAAAGACTCTGCTGGCTGTTTTTGCCGGAAGCGGTGCGAGATAGAAACCGCCTTCCATAAGCGTAGAGCAAAAACAGCAGCAGGCTGATGAGGGAAACGGCAGTTCCCGCATAAAATCCTTTGGGAACGAAGGAAAGACTGACGGTATGGTTTCCTGCAGTCATAGGAACGGCCAGAAGCATTCCTTCAAAAAGCTGGGGCTCCACTTCCTTTCCATCTACCAGAACGGTCCAGCCCGGCTCATAGGGCATGGAAAAAATGAGATAGCCTGCTTTTGGAGCTTCTATATTTCCGGCCACTCTGGTAGAGGTAAAGGCGGTCAGCTCCAGAGGCAGATTGCCCAAATCTTCAATCAGTTCCAGAAAAGGCTCCTGATTCAGGACGTAAGCATCCAGGAGTAAATCCAAATCATCGCCGGCAGTCAGGGTAACCTGTTCGCCGGCTTTTCGATACCCCAAATCCAGTATATGACGGTTCTTCATTTTCTTAAACTCTGTTTCGTAAACGGTGGCGCCGGAGGAAGAAAGGACGCTCATGGAGGCGGAGGCTACCCGGCTGTTTTTGGAATAGCAGTAATAGTAGCCGTCCTCCGGGATGGTCAGTGTTGCTGTGCTGCCCTTATTCTCCACCTGGGCAGAGGAAAAAATCTCTTCTTTTGCTCCCAGTTTTTCTGCCAGTTGGTTTTGCCGCTCAATGGGCAAAGCCCGGCTGCGATTGGTGTTTACGGCATCATCCAACACCACCTCTTTTGCATACTCGCTGTCAACGAATAATTGTGTCAATTCCTCTAAAGAAGGCTCCGATTCCTGCTCGTCTGCCGCTGTGGAAGAAGGCTCCAAATCCTCCAACACTGCGGATTCCTGGATGTTTATATCCAGAGCAGGGACGAAATAGCTGAAGGGAAGGCAGGCAGAGTGCTCATATAAATAGAGATTGCCTTCCTGGGCGGTGAGCTTTTGCAGAGGGCTTTCCTTATCTTCGGCTTTGGAAATGGTGTAGGGCACATTTAATAAGGCTCTGGTAAAAGGCGTAGCTCCGTCGAAGCTGTAAAATACCTTGCTGCTTTTCAGGCCGTATTCCTCATAAAAAGCGTTCACCAGACCGTTTCCCGTGGAAGAAAAGTAGGAGGCGGAAGGATAGCGAAAAAGCATACCGTCATTATTGGTTACACGATTATCCCGTTCAAAGCGTTTGAAGTCATTTTCTTCCGTCAGCGTTCTTTTTACCAGAATCTCATAAGAAGCATAATCGGAAAGATACTGGCTTCTGCTTACCGTAGGACAACTGGTGAGAAAGGTATTCACTCCTGATTCCAGCATCACCAGAGCCAGAGCCAGACAGAGCAGGGGTTTGCCTGCCCGGGGCATATTCCGGTAGGCCCAGATTAACAAAGCATAACCCAGTAAAAAAAGGAAAGTCAGTAAAAAGCTCCTGTTGGTAAAAGCGTCATCAGTAACCAGCTTCTGGCAGAATACCAGAAAAATTACGCATCCCAGAAAGACCTGAGAAATATCCCTTTTGGAGATTTCCTTTATTTCGTAAAAGGTTTCCAGAGCAATGGTCAGGGTCAGCAGAATGTACAGGTAGGACTGACGGCTGGGCAGGGAATTGGGAAAATTAAACCCATGCCACAGAAAACTTAAGGTATTGCTGGAAAAGCTGATTAACAAAATGCACAGAAGGGACAGCTTTCCGATTTTTTGACGGCTGGGAATGGTTTTGCAGAGGATGTACAAGGGAACCAATACCAGCACCGCAACCCCGCAGTACAGGTTGGGCCAGTGGTCCAGACCCGTTTCTACAGCCACATCCGCACAGTGCCTTGCCAGAACGTCGAAAATGGCAAAGTAGGATTTGGCAGCGGAAGGGAAGGAAGAACCGCTGAACTCCGTCAGGCTTAAGGCAGTCAGCTCAGGAATCAGTAAAATGGCTCCCATGCCTCCCGCCAGCAGGGAACAGACGGCAAACTGCCTGCAGGCTCTGAGCTTTTTGGGGGCAGCAGGCAATAATACCAGGAGAAAATAGAGCACAAGGTATATACAGAGCATGATGCACAGGTAATAATTTGATAAAATAGCCAGGGCCAGGGTAAGGCAATAAAGTTTGTATTTTCCCTCCTGAACCAGTCTTTCCAGGCCCAGGATAACCAGAGGAGCCAGCATGATTACGTCTAACCACATGACGTTCCAGTTATAGGCCGCCATAAAGCCGGAAAGGGCATAAAAGGTGGAAAAAAGCACCAGAGAGGGTCTTTTTTTCTGAAAATGGCGGCCAAAATAGAAGCAGGAAGTCAGTCCGGCCAGCCCGATTTTGAATACCACCAGGTAGGTCTGAAACTCAATCAGCAGACCCTCCGGCACAAGCACCGCCAGCCAGTTAAAGGGGCTGGACAGATAATAAACGAATAAGGCCAGAAAATTTGAGCCCAGTCCCGTATTCCAGGAAAAGAAAAGGGAGTCTCCACTCTTC
>JBNMJJ010000032.1:0-12176 GCA_050873745.1 Lachnospiraceae bacterium
ATTCTAAAGGAAGCCGGGACGGATTACAAAAAGGTAGTAAAAACCACCTGTTTTTTGGCAGATATGGACGATTTTGCAGCTTTCAACAGCGTATACGAACTGTATTTTACGGAAAAACCGGCAAGAAGCTGCGTTGCTGTTAAGCAGCTTCCCAAATCCGTGCTTTGTGAAGTAGAGGTTATCGCCTATTTAGGATAGCGTGAGAAGAAGTTCTAATGCTCACGCCAGAGGACAAATTATGCCGGGGGCATGCGCAAAGAACTTCAGAGGCTTATGTGAAGCATATGTCGGGCTCACGCCTGGAGAATGCCCTGGAAAGGGCATTCTCCCCACTGATTTGAGATACTGCTTTAGCAGCATCATGGAGGATAGATGAACAACATCATTTTAATTGGCATGCCGGGAGCCGGAAAGAGTACGGTGGGCGTAGTGCTGGCTAAGTACCTGGGTTATGGCTTTGTGGATTCCGATTTGGTGATTCAAGAAGAGGAAGGGAAACTGCTCCACCAGTTGATAGACGAGCAGGGGCTGGAGGGCTTTTTGGAAACGGAAAACCGGATAAATGCAGCCCTTTCCCCAAAGCATTCTGTTATTGCCACAGGGGGAAGCGTAATTTACGGAAAAAGGGCTATGGAGCATTTTGCAGATATTGGGCAGATTGTCTATTTAAGGCTGAGTTTAGACTCCCTGATTCAACGCCTGGGCGATTTGACTAAGCGGGGAGTGGCCATGAAAAAAGGACAGGGCCTTGAGGAATTATACAGGGAGAGAGTTCCCCTTTATGAGAAATATGCTGATTTGGTAATTGATTGTGAGGACAAAGAGATTCGCCAGATTGTGGAGGAAATTAGCGTGAGAAGAAGTTCTAATGCTCACGCCAATGGGCAAAGAACTTCAGAGGCTTAGACGAAGCATCTGCCGGGCTCACGCCGGAGAATGTCCATAATACTGGCATTCTCCCCGCCGATGTAAACTGCCGTAAGGCAATGGAGACTACTGATGATGAAAAAAAGTGAAGCAAAAAGCAGTCTGTTACTGTTTTTGGCGGCCTTTATCTGGGGAGTGGCCTTCGTGGCCCAGAGTGTGGGTCTGGATTATGTGGGAGCCATGACCTTCAATGGCTGCCGTTTTTTGCTGGGAGGAACGGTTCTTCTTCCGGTGATTTATTTTAGGGAAAAAAGGCAGAACGAGGGAACCTCCAGGGAGCAGGCGCCGACTGATGAGAAAAAAAGAAGCCAGGGAAAAAGCCAAAGAAGAATCACCCTGACAGGCGGCCTTTGCTGTGGTTTGGCTATCTGTATAGCCTCCTGTCTGCAGCAATACGGGATTCAATACACTACCGTGGGAAAGGCCGGATTCATTACTGCACTGTACATCGTGATTGTTCCCCTTTTGGGTATTTTTCTGAAAAAGAAGGTAAGTCCCTTCGTATGGGCCGGGGCAGTTTTTGCGGTGGCCGGGTTTTACCTTTTGTGTATTACGGAAAGCTCCCGGATGAATAAAGGGGATTTATTAGTATTCCTTTGTGCGGTATGTTTTTCCTTTCATATCATGATTATCGATTATTTTGCGCCCAGGGCAGACGGAGTGAAGCTGTCCTGTATCCAGTTTTATGTCAGCGGAATCATCTGTATGGCGGCGGCTTTTATTTTGGAAAAGCCTTCCTGGGCAGGAATTTTGGCAGGGGCAGTGCCCATTCTCTATGCGGGAATTTTCTCCTGCGGAGTGGCTTATACTCTGCAAATCGTGGGACAGGCCAGGGTGAACCCCACGGTGGCCTCCATGATTCTCAGTTTGGAGTCGGTGATTTCCGTTCTGGCAGGCTGGGTGATTTTAAAGGAAACCCTTACCGGAAGGCAGTTGGCAGGCTGTGTACTGGTGTTCGTGGCGGTTTTTATGGCCCAGCTTCCCTGGCCCATAGTCGGAAGGGTAAAGGAAAAAGGTGTCCCGTCAACCTGAAATCTTTGCATTGAGAAACAAGAATAAAATTTTTTCTTCTGGAGATAGTAGATAGAAATATCTACTATTTTTATTGGGGGTTCTTTCAGTAAAGCTGGATGCCTTAAAGGAAAGGATTCCGGGAGGGAACCCTGGAAATGGAGGAAAAATGGATTATGTAAAAGCCTTTCTGGTGGGAGGGATTATCTGTGCCCTGGTACAGATTTTAATGGAAAAAACAAAGATGCTGCCGGGCAGAATCATGGTTCTTCTTGTTTGCAGCGGGGCTGTGCTGAGTGCGGTAGGTCTGTATGAGCCATTCGTGGAATTTGCCGGAGCGGGAGCCAGTGTGCCCTTATTGGGCTTTGGAAACGTGCTGATGAAGGGCGTAAAGGAGGCGGTGGACAGCCAGGGCTTTCTGGGCCTGTTTGAAGGAGGCTTCAAGGCCGGGGCCATAGGCTGCAGCGGAGCCTTGATTTTTGGCTATATTGCCAGCCTCATCAGCAGTTCGAAAATGAAGGATTAGGCGTCAAAGCCCTGGAGGAAAGTAAACTTTTTCCAAAGTTAAAAAAAAAGTGACTTTAAGAAGAAAATACCGTATACTTGGGTTAGCTGCAGCTTTTAAGTTATAAAAGGGCTGCAGGCAGTTATACAGATAAGATTAATGGTGGTGAAAAAGAATGACACTGAAGGAACTAAAGGTTGGAGAATCAGCGATTATACAGAAGGTAGGAGGGGAAGGGGCCCTGCGTCAGCATTTTCTGGATATGGGCGTAATTCCCCAGGCCAGGGTTACTCTGGTAAAATATGCCCCTATGGGAGACCCCATGGAGCTTAGAATCAGAGGCTATGAGCTTACCCTGCGGCTGGAAGACGCTGCCAGAATTGAGGTAAGGCTTTTAGAGGAGGAGGAAAAACAGCCTGCTCCGGTCAAAGAAGCGGGAAAGGGAAAGAAGGAGCATCCCGGTTTGGGAGAAGGCGGCAAATACCACAGTAAAGCGGATGAGAATCCGCTGCCCAAAGGAACCAGGCTGACCTTCGCTCTGGCAGGAAACCAGAACTGCGGAAAGACCACTCTTTTTAACCAGTTGACCGGTTCTAACCAGCATGTGGGCAATTTTCCGGGAGTTACCGTAGACCAGAAAAGCGGGAATATCAAAGGCGACCCCAATACTCTGGTGACGGATTTGCCGGGGATTTATTCCCTGTCTCCCTATTCCAGCGAGGAAATCGTTTCCCGCCGTTTTATTCTGGAGGAAAAGCCCACAGGAATCATTAATATTGTGGATGCAACCAATCTGGAAAGAAACCTGTATCTCACCATGCAGTTGATGGAGCTGAACATTCCCATGGTGCTTGCCCTGAATATGATGGATGAGCTGACCGGGAATGGCGGTTCTGTACATATTAATGAGATGGAGGATATGCTGGGGATTCCCGTGGTTGCCATCTCCGCAGCCAAAAATGAAGGTGTAGGAGAGCTTATTGACCATGCCCTTCATGTGGCCAAATATCAGGAAAGACCGGGAAGAATGGATTTCTGTGATGAAAAGGACCACAACGGAGCGGTTCACCGCTGTCTTCACGGGATTATGCACCTGATTGAGGACCATGCCCTGAAAGCAGGCATTCCTCCCCGTTTTGCGGCTACTAAGCTGGTAGAAGGGGACGACCGTATTCTGGAGGCAATGGAACTTACGGAGAATGAAAAAAAGATGCTGGAGCACATCATCCGCCAGATGGAAGAGGAACGGGGACTGGACAGGGCAGCGGCAATCGCCGATATGCGTTTTGCCTTCATCCAGAAGCTGGTGGAGGAATGTGTAGTTAAGCCCCGGGAAAGCAGGGAAAGGGAGAGAAGCCGCCGGGCAGACCGGATTCTTACGGGTAAGTTTACCGCTATTCCGGCCTTTGCTCTTATTATGTCTCTGGTTTTTTATCTTTCCTTTAATGTTATCGGCGCCTGGCTGCAGGGGCTTTTGGAGGGAGGAATCGAATGGCTTGCAAAAGCTGTGGACGGGGCCATGACCGGATGGAACGTAAATCCGGCGCTCCATTCCTTGGTCATTGACGGAATATTTACCGGTGTGGGAAGTGTACTGAGCTTTTTGCCTATTATCGTCACCCTGTTCTTCTTTTTGTCTTTATTGGAGGATACGGGGTACATGGCCAGGGTGGCCTTTGTGATGGATAAGCTTCTGAGAAAAATCGGCTTATCGGGCCGAAGCATCGTACCTATGCTGATTGGTTTTGGCTGTACCGTACCGGGAGTAATGGCCAGCCGGACCCTGCCGGCGGAGCGGGACAGAAAGATGACCATTATGATGACGCCTTTTATGAGCTGTACCGCCAAATTGCCCATTTACGGCTTTTTTACGGCGGCCTTTTTTCCTAAAATAAGCGGCTTCATTATGGTAGCCCTGTATTTTACCGGAATTTTTGTGGGCATCATCACCGCTCTTTTACTGAAAAATACCATATTTAAAGGAGAAGCCGTCCCCTTCGTGCTGGAGCTGCCCAACTACCGTATGCCGGGAGTGAAGAATGTGGCCCAGCTTTTATGGGAAAAGGCAAGGGACTTTTTGCAGAGAGCCTTTACGGTAATTTTTCTGGCTTCGATTATTATCTGGTTTTTACAGACCTTTGATTTACAGATGAATATGGTGACCGATTCCCATGAGAGCATTCTGGCCCTGCTGGCAGGATGGATAGCCCCTATTTTCGCTCCTCTGGGCTTTGGTGACTGGAGAATATCCACTGCGCTGATTTCCGGCTTTATGGCAAAGGAAAGTGTGGTGTCCACTTTGACGGTGCTCTTTGGCAGCACGGCAAATTTAATGACCGTAATCACTCCCCTTGGTGCAGCGGCCTTACTGGTATTCTGTCTGCTGTACACCCCCTGCGTGGCGGCCATTTCGTCCATCAAACGGGAGCTGGGAGGCAGATGGGCCCTGGGCATCGTGGTTATGCAGTGTGCCATTGCCTGGATTTGCGCCTTTCTGGTGAGCGGTGCAGGAAGTCTTTTGGGGGCGTGACGAAAAGCGGATAAATAAGTAAAATAGGAGGAAATATGGAAAATAAGCAGCAGTTAGGAAAGCCTCAGATAAATGAAATATACCGGCATTTTAAAGGAAACTTGTATAAAATCATTACTCTGGCCATAGATTCCGAAACGGGAGAGGAGATGGTGGTTTATCAGGCTCTGTATGGAGATTATGGGATTTATGTACGCTCTCTTTCCATGTTTACGGAAAAGCTGGATAAAAAGAAATATCCTGCGGCAGCCCAACAGTATCGGTTTGAACCGGCGGATGAGTTGCTTAATCTGAACCGTAAGGAGAGGGAGCCTGTTTTAAATGAGCCTCAAAAGCGAGAAGCAGAGAGTGAAGCTGAGCCTGCTCTGGACCCTTTGCTGGAGGCCTTTTTGGAGGCGGACAGCTATCGGGAGAGACTGAATATCCTTCGGGGGCTGGAGCACAGAATCACTCAGGAAATGATTAATACGATGGCTATCGTCCTGGATTTGGACATTCCCGAGGGAACTTTGGAAAAACGTTATCAGGATTTGGAATACAGTATTCTCACCCGGGATAAGTATGAGTGTACGAGATTAAGATAAGGAAAGGCTGACATGAACTATGAAAAAATCGTGGAGGCCGTCTTTCTTTCCCGGCCCAACCGCTTTATTGCCAAAGTGCTGGTGGAAGGAAAAGAAGAGACCGTCCATGTAAAAAATACAGGCCGCTGTCAGGAGCTTCTGCAGCCCGGAGTGAAGGTTTATCTGTCGGACGAGGGAGGAAAAGAGCGTAAAACCAGATACGACCTGGTGGCGGTAGATAAGGCCGGACGAACGGTAAATATGGATTCCCAGGCTCCCAATATAGCGGTAAAAGAGTGGCTGATGTCCGGGGGCCTTTTTGCAGATACGGTGGAGGTGAAGCCGGAATTTACCTATGGAGATTCCCGGGTGGATTTTCTGGTCACAAGGCAGAATGGAAAGGCCTTTATCGAGGTTAAAGGGGTCACTTTGGAAAACAAGAATATGACGGCCTTTCCCGACGCCCCTTCACAAAGAGCCGTAAAGCATGTGGAGGAGCTGACTAAGGCCCTTAAAGAAGGCTATGAGTGTTATGTTCTCTTCGTTATCCAAATGGAGGGAGTGGATTATCTGATTCCCAACGATATTACCCACCGGGCCTTTGGAGACAGCCTGAGAAGGGCAAGAGAAGCAGGGGTAAAGGTGGTGGCCTGGGATACCCGGGTGAGTCCCGGGGAAATGGTCATCAATCACCAAATTCCCGTATACTTATATTATGAAGAGTTGTTCCACCAGATAGGAGAGCCTTTACTGAACTGGTATGATAAGGGGCACCGCAGCCTTCCCTGGAGGGAAGAGCCCAGCGGCTATAAGGTGTGGCTGTCGGAAATTATGCTGCAGCAGACCAGAGTAGAGGCGGTAAAACCCTATTTTAGCCGTTTTTTGTCTGCCCTGCCGGATATTAAATCCTTAAGCCGGGTGGAGGAAGAAACGCTTTTGAAGCTGTGGGAGGGCCTGGGTTATTATAACCGGGCCAGAAATCTACAGAAGGCAGCCAAAGTGATTATGGAAGAATACGGAGGGCGGATGCCCACTGCCTATGGTGAATTATTGAAGCTTCCGGGAATCGGCAGCTATACGGCAGGAGCCATTGCTTCCATTGCCTTTGGGGAAAGGGTTCCGGCGGTGGACGGAAACGTCCTTCGGGTATTGAGCCGCCTGACCATGAATGCAGAGGACATCTCCAGGGGAGAAACCAAACAGCTTGTAGAGGCAAAATTACAGGAGGCTATGCCCGGAGAGAGGCCGGGGGATTTCAACCAGGCCCTGATGGAGCTGGGAGCTATGGTCTGCTTACCCAAGGGCAGGCCCAAATGCGAAGAGTGCCCCTGGGAAAGCATCTGTCTCGCCCATAGTCAGGGGAGGGAGGAAGAGTTTCCCAAAAAGAAAGAAAAGAAACCACGGACCATCGAGAAAAAGACCATCCTGATTATCCAGGACGAGAATAAATCTGCCCTGAAAAAGAGGCCCCAGAAAGGACTTCTGGCAGGGATGTACGAATTTCCCACGCTGGAAGGCCATCAGACGAAAAAAAGGGTGCTGGCCTATCTGGAAGCTATGGGGCTGGCGCCTTTAAGAATTGAAAAGCTTGCTCCTTCGAAGCATGTTTTCAGCCATCGTGAGTGGCATATGATTGGTTATGTTGTCCGGGTGGATGAGCTGGCACCCAAAAGCGAGCTGGTGGAAAAGGAACAATGGATTTTTACGAAAGCGGATGAAGCCCAGGAGAAATATCCCCTGCCTTCCGCCTATGGAGCTTACACGGATTTTCTAAATATTGCCCAGGGAAGCCGGAAGCTGCATGAATGGCAGCAATAGGATACAGAACGGAGGTTAAGATGAAACTATTATCAGTAGCAGTTCCCTGCTATAATTCCCAGAATTATATGCGTAAATGTGTAGAGTCCCTGCTAAAGGGAGGAGAGGATGTGGAAATTCTCATCGTAGATGACGGCTCCACAGACGACACTCCTCAGATAGCGGATGAATTTGAGAAAAAATACCCCTCCATCGTTAAAGCGATACATAAGCCCAACGGGGGGCATGGCTCGGCGGTAAATACCGGAATGGAGCATGCTGAGGGCCTGTTTTTTAAGGTGGTGGACAGCGACGACTGGGTAAAGGAAGATGCCTATGACGCAATTTTAAACAAACTCAGAGAGCTGGTTCGTTCCGGCCAGATGATTGATATGTTAATCAGTAACTTTGTATATGAAAAAGAGGGAGCCAAACACTGCAAGGTAATGCGGTATAAGCATGCCCTTCCGGAGAACAGGGTTTTTGAGTGGAAGGATGTACGGCATTTCAGAACCGGACAGTATATTTTGATGCACTCCGTCATTTACCGTACCGGATTGCTCAGGGAATGCGGACTGAGGCTGCCGGAGCATACTTTCTATGTGGATAATCTTTTTGTTTTTGAGCCCCTTCCTTATGTGAAAAAAATGTACTATATGGATGTGAATTTTTACCGCTATTACATTGGAAGGGCGGACCAGTCCGTAAATGAGCAGGTGATGATAGGCAGAGTGGACCAGCAGATTCGGGTGAATAAGCTGATGATGGAATATATGTGCGACCACAGGGCTCTGATTTACGGCAACCGGAAATGCAAGCACTATATGCTTAACTATCTGGATATTATTACCACCATTTCTTCCATTATCTTAATCCGGGCCAATACGGAGGAAAGTCTGGAGAAGAAAAGGGAGCTTTGGGAATATTTAAAACGGCGGGACGGCAAAATCTTTTTCCGCCTCCGTTATGGACTGCTGGGCAATTCCATGAACCTGCCCGGCAAGGGAGGACGTAAAATTTCGGTGGAGGGCTATAAAATCTGCCAGCGTTTCTTCAAGTTTAACTAAGGAAGCGCTGATTAAAACGCCGTTTCCTTAAATTGTCGACGACTTTACATTTGTAAAATTCAATTTTACCAAAATTTACCAATTCATTACCTGAACCTGCTATCAGCAAAAAATCTCCTGTGTTATCTTACTTTCCGTAAGCATACATTACACAGGAGGTTTTTTATGTTGAAAAAAAGGTTGAACAGATTTGCAGGAATTTTAGCAGCCTCACTGTTGACAGCAGCTCTGGCAGGCTGCGGTACAAGCCAGACGGCTTCCGGTCAGACAGCAGCGGTTGGAAATCAGACAGCCCAAAGTGGGATGGCAGACGGTGCGGCCCTGGCAGAAGGAATCGTTACCATGGCAGGTTCCACCTCCATGGAAAAGCTGGGTAACGCATCAGCGGAGAGTTTTATGGCAAAATATCCGGAGGTGATTGTGACGGCAGAATTTACCGGCTCCTCCGCAGGGGTGGAGGCTATGCTGGCAGGAACCGTAGACATCGGCAACTCCTCCAGGAATTTAAAGGACAGTGAAAAAGAAGCCGGTGCGGTGGAAAATATCGTAGCCATCGACGGAATTGCGGTGGTGGTAGATTCGTCTAACGGCATCGGCAATTTAACTAGACAGCAGTTGACGGACATTTATACCGGAAAGATAAAGAACTGGAGCGAAGCAGGCGGTGAGGAGGGCGTGATTATCGTGGTGGGAAGAGAAGCGGGCAGCGGCACCAGAGGCGCTTTTGAAGAGCTGCTTGAGATACAGGATGCCTGTGCCTATGCCAATGAACTGGATTCCACCGGGGCCGTAATGGCTAAGGTTGCCTCCACACCCGGGGCTATTGGCTATGTGTCTCTGGATGTTATTGACGACAGTGTGACGGCCTTATCTCTGGAAGGCATAGCGCCCACGGAGGAAAACATAAAAGCAGGCTCCTATTTCCTAAGCAGACCCTTCGTTATGGCAACCAGGGGTGAGGTTTCCAATCAGAGTGAGGCTGTACAGGCTTTCTTTGACTGGATAAAATCTCCAGAAGGGCAGGAAGTGGTTAAGGCAGTAGGATTGATTCCGGTAGAATAATTTTTTATGGAGTGAAAATGAAAAAAACAGAACAGACACACAACAGTCTTGCGAATGGGAAGAAAACCGCTGGAGAACGGGCGGCACAGATGGTTTTTCTTATCTGCGCCTCCTGCACCATTCTGGCCGTTGCCTCCATTACCGTTTATCTGGTGGGAAACGGACTTCCTGCCTTGTCCCAGGTGGGAATAAAGGAAATTCTGTTTGGGACGGTCTGGAAGCCTGCAGCCGCAGAGCCCCAATTTGGCATTTTTTACGTTATCCTGACCTCTCTGGTGGGGACGGCAATGGCCATTTTACTGGGAGTGCCCATAGGGATATTGACGGGAGTTTTTCTGGCGGAGGTGGCTCCGAAAAAAATAGCGGCAGTGGTTAAGCCGGCAGTGGAGCTTTTGGCGGGTATACCCTCGGTTATCTATGGCTTGCTGGGAGTGATGCTTTTGAATCCGCTGATGTACAAGCTGGAGCTGGCCTTGTTTAAAGGCTCAGGGACCCACCGGTTTACGGGAGGAGCAAACCTGCTTTCTGCCGTACTGGTTCTGGCCATTATGATTCTGCCCACCGTCATTAATATGAGTGCGCCCGCTCTCAGGGCAGTGGACCCCAAACTGAAAAGCGCCTCTATGGCTTTGGGAGCCTCCCATATGGAAACCATTTTTAAGGTGCTGCTTCCGGTGGCAAAATCCGGTATTTTAGCGGGTGTGGTGCTGGGGATAGGAAGAGCAATGGGAGAGGCCATGGCAATTACCCTGGTGTCCGGCAGCAGCGTGAACCTGCCTCTGCCCTTTAATTCGGTACGTTTCCTTACCACGGCCATTGTCAGTGAGATGGGCTATGCCGGAGATTTGCACAGACAGGTGCTGTTTACCATAGGTTTGGTGCTGTTTGCATTCATTATATTGATTAATATTGTATTGGAAAAAGTAATTAAAAAGAGCGGCTTATAAGGTTTAATAGGAGGTAAGATGAAAAAGAAGGACAGACCGTTATATCTTCTGATTTATTTGTCGGCGGCATTGTCTGTGGCGCTTCTTGCCACTATGCTGATTTATGTGTTTTTTAAAGGAATAGGAGTCGTTAATCTTTCCTTTTTAACCCAGGTAAAAAGTGTCTTAAAAGGAACCAACGGAATTGCAGGCAATATTTTAAATACGATTTATATCGTAGTAATCACCCTGCTTTTTGCTTCTCCCATCGGAATCGGTTCTGCAATTTATCTGAACGAATATGCAAAGCCGGGACGTTTTGTCCGTCTGGTGGAATTTACTACTCAGACCCTGGCCGGAATTCCCTCTATTCTCTTCGGTCTTTTTGGAATGCTGTTCTTCGGTACGGTGCTGGATTTGGGCTATTCCATTCTTACGGGCTGTCTCACCCTTACACTGATGATTCTGCCCCTGATTATCGGAAATACCAGGGAGGCATTAAAAGCGGTTCCGGACAGCTACCGTCAGGGTGCGGCAGGAATGGGGGCCACAAAATGGTATATGATTCGCACGATTCTTCTGCCCTCTGCCATGCCCGGCATCGTAACGGGGCTTATCCTGTCTGTGGGACGGATTGTGGGAGAATCGGCGGCCCTTTTGTTTACCGCAGGAAGCGGCTACTTTTTGCCAAACAGTCTCAGGGGGTTTTTCGGTAAAATCTTTGCCTCCGGTGGAAGTCTGACTATTGAGCTGTACTTAAGCATGGCCAATGCCAGATATGAGGTGGCCTTTGGTATTGCGCTGGTACTGCTGGCTGTGGTTTTTTTGATTAACCTGCTCACCAAATTGATTATCGGAAAATGGAGTAATTATGGATTCAACAAAGATTAAAGTAGAACATCTCCAACTGCATTTTGGAGACCACCATGTCCTGAAGGATGTAAATATGTATATACAAAAAAATACGGTTACTGCCTTAATCGGCCCCTCGGGCTGCGGTAAATCCACCTTTTTAAAGTGCTTAAACCGGATGAATGATTTGGTGGACGGCACCCTGATTGAAGGCAAAATCTGCATAGATGGGGAGGATATTTATGCCCCCGGTGTGGATACCACTCTGTTAAGAAAAAAAGTGGGTATGGTCTTTCAGCAGCCTAATCCCTTCCCCATGAGCATCTACGACAATATTGCCTATGGGCCGAGGCTTCATGGAATGAAGGATAAGGGGAGACTGGATGAGATTGTGGAAAAAAGTCTGGTGGATGCAGCCATTTTTGACGAGGTAAAGGACCGGCTTAAGAAGAATGCCCTGGGTCTTTCAGGGGGACAGCAGCAGCGGCTCTGTATTGCCCGGGCGTTGGCAGTGGAGCCGGAGGTGCTTCTGATGGATGAACCTACCTCTGCCCTGGACCCTATTTCCACCTTGAAAATAGAAGAATTAATGGAAGGCCTGAAGAAAAAGTATACGGTGGTCATCGTCACCCACAATATGCAGCAGGCAGCCAGAATTTCTGACGATACCGCCTTTTTCCTGACAGGAGAAGTGGTGGAGTTTGGTCCCACGGAAACTTTGTTTTCCAGACCGGTAAAAAAACAGACGGAAGATTATATAACAGGCCGTTTTGGGTAAAGGACAAAATGGCTGGAAAGGGAGGTAAAGATGTCACCAAGAAACGTATTTGAACGGGAGCTGGAGCAGCTTTTGGAGCGGATTGCCCGTATGAGCTACCTGGTAGAAGAAGCCTATGAGAAGCTTTTTCAGGCTCTGGAAAAGAAGGACCGGGAGGG
>JBNMJJ010000033.1:0-12125 GCA_050873745.1 Lachnospiraceae bacterium
ATTCTGGATAACATAGCCTATCCTCCTTCTGAGCGCAATCAAATCGGCGGACTGAAGCTCAATCCCTTCCACACAGATTTTTCCTGTGTCGGGAAGAAGCAGTCCGTTCATTAATTTCAGCATGGTTGTTTTTCCGCAGCCGGAACGGCCGATTACCGTAAGACATTCCCCCTTGCTTACGGTCAGGCTAAACTCCTTTAAGACGCATTCACCCTCATAGCATTTGGTCACTTTTTCCAGCCTAATCATCTCCATGGTCTTTTCCTCCCTTATCTTTTTCCCAGAATACTGTCCCTGAAAAATAAACCAGGGACAATATATCCGAGTAGTCAGAAAGCAGCCTATTGCCATAAATATGCTATAAGCTGCTTCTTCTTTCTTACTATTTTACTGGATAATTCCTTTGGAAACAAGGTATTCTCTGGCTACATCAGCCTCATTTTTTCCTTCTACCTCTACAGCATAGTTAAGCCCTGCCATTTCCTGGTCGGTAAGGCATCCGTCCAGCTTTTCAATGGCTTCTTTCAGTCCCGGAAACTGCTCCAGAGCCTCATTTCTTACCACCGTAGAGCAAAGATAGTTTACCTGAAGATGCTTATCGTCCTCCAGAACCACCACGTTGCCTCCTCCTAACTGAGCATCCGTAGTATTTCCGTTGGTCACATCGATGTCACCGGACTCCATAGCTGCATATTTTAATGCAATATCAATATCCTTCACGGACTTAAACTCCAGTCCATAGGTTTCGCATACTGCCGGGAAACCGTCCTCTCTCTCCAGATAATCCGGATTTCCGCCAAATACCAGCTTGTCCGCTACCGCTGCCAAATCAGAGGTCTTGGTCGGTCCGTACTCGTCAGCCGCCTTTTTGGTTACGGTAATGGCATAGGTATTGTTAAAACCATAAAGACCAATCCAGGACATACCAAACTTCTCAGGATACTGCTCTCTTAAGCCCTCCAGAATTTCCTCATCGGTAAGCCCCTTGGGCTCCTCCTTTAACACCAGTACCCAGCCGCTGGAGGTATACTCGGGATATAAATCAAATTCTCCCTTTTCCATAGCCGGGTGAATGTTGCTGGTTCCGCCTGCAATTCCCTTGGTAATCTCTACCGCATAACCGGTTTCTCCTTCGATAACCGCTTTCAACATCTCACCCAGAATATACTGCTCTGTGGTGGGCTTGGTGGCAATACGGATAGGGCGGTCCGCAGCTAAAGCCGCATTTGCCTCCGTATTCTCCTGACTTTGCACCGTACTCTCGATTACTCCTGCTTCCTGGCTCGTGTTAGCCTCTCCAGAACCTGTGCTTCCACAGGCCATCAGTCCTGCTGCCATAATAGCAGCCATCGTTACCGTAAATAACTTTCTCATTTTCTCCTCCATATCCGGCCTGCTGCATGGACGTAATTTCCTCTGCTTCGCCGGAAAGTTTAACTGTGTTTTTTGATTCGTTTTTCCAGCATGCCCAACAGCAAATCACTGATTAAGGCAAGCATGGCAATTAACAGACTGCCGCCGAAGGTAAGAGCCGTATTATACAGGGTAATTCCCCGGTAAACGGCCACGCCCAGACCGCCTGCCCCGATAAAGGATGCAATGGCAGCCGTGGAAATGGTCATCACCACCATATTCCGCACACCTGCAATAATTACTCCCAGAGCCAGCGGAAGCTTGATTTTCAGCATAATCTGCATATCCGTACTGCCCATCCCCCGGGCCGCCATAATGATTTCCTCACTGACCCCTTTAAGTCCCGCATAGGTATTCCTTACCATAGGCATAATCCCGTAAATGGTCAAGGCCACAATGGCGGTCTTATTTCCGATGCCGATAAAAGGAATCAGCATTCCCAGCAAAGAAATGGAAGGAATGGTGTAAAATACATTGGCTATTGTCAGCACCACGGGGGAAAGCCTATCATGCTGGGCAATCCAAAGCCCCAGCAAAAGGCCGATAATCCCGGAGAGCAAAATGGAAATAAGAGCAAGTCCGACGTGCTGCAGCATCAGCTCCAAAAACCACTCTTTCCGCTCTATATATATGTCTGCTACCTGGTGAAATAGTTCCAAGTTTTCTCCTCCTGTAGGGTAATCGGCCAGCATTTTAAACACTGTCCCGTATTCTTCTATACAGCAAATCGCAGTCGGATTGTCTGTTACATTGTTGAAATATAGCATTGTACGGCGAAAATGTCAAGAATGAAAGTGGATAAGTTTTGTCCACTTTAAAAGAGGCTGTCGTCGATTTCCTGTTGAAACCAGAGACAGCCCCTGTCTTATTCTTCTTCCAGCAAAAATTTCAGCCACTCATTTTCAAAAAAATTGTTCAGTTCATGGCCGTGTTTGGGATAAACCAGGTGCCTCTTTTCCCCCTTTAACCCGTTAAAAACAGCAAACTGGGCCGAAGGCGGCGAAACCATATCCTGCAGCCCGGTACTCATCAGCACTCTGCCTTCCACCATGGGAGCAAAATTTTTGACATCCACATAGGCCAGCTTATCAAAGACCTCCTTTTCCCGTTCATGAAGAGGGTCCTGCCAGCGAAAATAATACCGCAGTCCTTCATAGGCATTTACATCAAAATCCTTTTCCCACACCCGGTAGTAATCGCAAAGCATAGGGTAATGCAGCCCACATTTTTTCACCTCACAAAAAAGCGCCGCTCCGGCAAGGGCCAGTCCGGCGCCCTGCCCTTCACCGTAAACCGTCAGCTTATCCTGCCTTATCCCCTTTAGGGCCTTCGGCGCTAAAAGCCAGATAAGGGCGTCCTCCATCAATCGATGCAGATAAAGGTTCTCCAGGCTGTCCTCCAGACCAAAAAACATGGGCCCATAAGCGGTAGAGCCCTTTCCCGGGCAGCCCGCCTCACTTCTGCCGCCCTGTCCCCGGCAGTCCGGCGCCAGCACCCCATAACCTGCCGCAGCATAACGGCTTAAATGAAGCCAACTGTGGGATGCCTGGGCATAATCATGAAACTGCACTACCAGAGGAAGGTTTTCCCCGGACGCCGGACGGACGTACTTTGCCCTCAGCACACAGCCCTCCGGCTCGGTCACGCTAATCCAGCTATACCGCAGCTTCTCACCGCTAAACTCCTGCTTTTCTTCCGTAAAATCAAAGGGCTCTGCCTCCAGCCTCTGCTTCACCTGTTTCCAATGCTCATCAAAGTTCTCCGGCCTGGGATAGCTTCCCCTATATTCTCTCAACTGCTGCAGGCTTATATCTGTTCCAGGCATACCTCGTCCTCCTTTACTCCGAAAAAGGAAATCAGTTTATCATCAAACGCCCCAATTTCCTCATGACCGTATTCCGGAAAAATAAGATGTTTTTTGGGCCCTTTCATATGGGAAAAAACAGCAAACTGAGTGGAAGGCGGACATACATCATCCATCAATCCCGTTGCGCACAACGCCGGACAGGTAATCCGCCCGGTAAAATTCTGTACATCAATATAGCCCAGTTTGGTAAAGGTCTCCTCCAGTTTTTCTCCCGCCGGGTCAAACCACCGGGTATAATAGCTTAAGCCATTATATACAATGATGTCCCTGTCCATTTCCCACACCCTCCGGTAGTCGGAAAGGAAGGGATAAAGAGCCGCCACCCGTTTTATGTAGGCCTGGTTCAAGGCGGTACAGACCAGTCCCAGAGCCGCTCCCTGGCTTGCTCCATTGACATAAATCCTGTCCGAATCCAGGCCCTCCAGCTCCAGCGCAAGACGCACCATGAGACAGGTATTCATAAAAACCTCCACATAGTACAGCCCGTCAGGCTCCCCTTCCAGCCCCATCACAATATGGTCCGCTGCGGTAGTGCCTTTACGGCCTCCCTTATCTTCGCTGCTGCCTCCCTGTCCCGGGCATTCCATAGCCAGCACCGCCATGTCCATCCCTGCAAAGGAGGCCTGCTCAAACCATCCCCTGGAGGAGCCGGGATAACCATGAAACTGTAAAATCACCGGCACCTTTCTGGCCCGGTTCGGTTTGACGAACTTGGCATGAATGGCGGCGCCCTTCACTCCTTTTACCCATAAATCATAAAAGGAAGTTTCTTTTGCGTGGGGAATTTCTGCGGGCAGAAGCTCGTATTCCAGAGGAAGCTCCCAGGCCTCCTTCACCTTTCTGTCCCAAAACTCCCAGAAATCCCCGGGCCTTGGCGTGCTCCCGGTATACTTTTTCAATTCTTCCAAAGGCATATCCTTTGCAGGCATTTTTGTTCACCTCTTTTTTATTTGATAAATTTCTTCTTTTTCCTTACCCCCACAGCCATTTCATACTGGGCCCTGTGGCGGTTCTGTACCAGCTTTTGGGGATAAGCAATGCAGCCCTTATTTTCAAAGGGATCATTGAAATAATAATTCTTTTCATCGTATCCCACCAAAAGCATACAATGTTCATTGGAAATCCAGACAAACTGTTCTCCCGTGTCCTTCAGCCGCCAGACGGGTCCGGTTATGGGCTCCAGCATATTGATGCAGGCCCAGAAAACCACCGGCATATCCCGGTCAATATATTCCCTCAGCAGCCTGTCTATGGGCGCACCCGTTTCATCTATAATTTCGTATTCCTCTCCTATAGCCTTTTCCAGCGCCTTTTTGATGACCGGTGCGTAGCAGCCAAAGGAATGTTCATCATAGGGACTTCCGCAGAAGGCCTGTTCGGGATGGGGGCCGTACAACTCCCCTTCCCTTTCCTCAAAGGCTTCTGTTTCCAGATATTTTTCTATAAATTCCTCTGCCGTGATTTCATAGCCCAGATATTGAAGCAGCATTACCGCCGATACACTTTCACAGCCTGTGGGAAATTTCCCGCTTTGATTGATGTAGGGCGCTCTCAGCAGCTTCATCTTTCTGCCAGCAGGCGGCGCATAACCGCCAGTACCGCAAACAACAGCGCAAGGCTGATTGCCAGCACCACCCACCATATCTGAATCAGGCCTGCCAGAAGATAGCCCACGATACAAACCGCTGCTACCACAGCCGCATACTGCATCTGGGTGGACACATGGTTAATATGGTTGCTCTGGGCTCCCGCCGAGGACATAACCGTAGTGTCCGAAATGGGAGAAATATGGTCTCCGCAAACCGCACCGGCCAGCACCGCCGATATGGAAATAACCATCATTTCCAGACTGCCGCTGTCAAACATGGCTGTAACAATAGGCACCAGAATAGCAAAGGTTCCCCAGCTTGTACCCGTTGAAAAAGCAAGGAAAATCGCCACGCAGAACATAATCATGGGCACCAGAATATTGGCTGACGCCTGATTTCCCACCACATTTTCCACAAAATCCGCTATGCCTAAAAGGTCGCCTATTCCTTTTAAGGACCAGGCAAAAATCAGAATAGTACAGGCAGGCACCATCAGCTTAAAGCCTTCCGCCAGACTGTCCATAAAGCTCTTAAAAGTAATGACCTTTCTGGGCAGATACCAGAGGGCGGACAACAATACCGTTACAGTGGTGGCAAAAATCAGACTGGTTTCTGCATCACAGCCCGCAAAAGCAGTGATAATATCCGTTGCCCCATCCAGATAACCGGTATAAATCATTGCTCCCACTGCGGTGATGATTAAAACCGCTACGGGAAGAACCAGGTCGATTACCTTTCCCTTGTGATGTCCCACTTCTTCCTGGAGCTTTTCAAACTCCTCTTTTCCGGAGGTAAACAAATCTCCTTCCTGAGCGTTCTTCTCATGCTTCTTCATCAGGCCGAAATCCCATCCGCTGATACAGATATAAGCCACCATAGCCAGCGTCAGCAGGGCGTAAAGGTTATAGGGAATCGTCCGTAAAAATAACTGAAAGCCTGTAATTCCCGCATCCTCAGGCACATAGGAATTCACCGCTGCCGCCCAACTGGAAATGGGAGCAATAATACACACCGGAGCTGCCGTGGCATCGATAATATAGGCCAGCTTGGCCCGGGAAATCTTATAGCGGTCGGTAACCGGACGCATAACGCTTCCCACCGTAAGACAGTTAAAATAATCATCCACGAAGATAAGAATACCCAGCCCCATAGTTGCCAGAGAGGCGCTCTTCTTTGATTTGATTCTCTCTCCCGCCCATCTTCCGTAGGCTGCCGAACCTCCTGATTTTGCCATAAGTACAATAATCATACCCAGTAAAATATCGAAAATCAGAATATTCAGGTTCATGCTGCCCTTCATCACGTCAAAAAAGGTAACGAAGGTCTCCCAGGGGTGAAAACCGGTATACATACACGCCCCCACAGCCACACCGATGAACAGCGAGCTGTAAACCTCTTTGGTAATCAGCGCCAGCACGATTGCCAGTATAGGCGGCAAAAGCGACCAGACCGTCCCAATAAAAACAGATCCATCCATAAAAACTTCTCCTTTGTAATCAGATTATTGCAGCTATTTCCTGCTCCATAGATGCAAATACTTTTCTATCTTACCACATTCACCCTAAAAGAAAAACAAAAAATAAAATTTTTATAAACTTACAAAAATTTATCCTTTACGGTAACTCACATACCGTGGGGAGAATGCCCTTTCCAGGGCATTCTCCAAGCGTGAGCCCGGCATATGCTTCGCATAAGCCTCTGAAGTTCTTTGCGCATGCCCCCCCCGGCATGATTTGCCCTCTGCTGTGAGCATTAGAACTTCTTCTCACGCTACTGCTTTGCGGCATCTTGAATCCACACCGAGTCATAATACAGCTTTGCCATCACTTCTCCCTGGGCCCCCAGAATAAGAATCTGCACATCGGCGCCATAATGCTCCTCCATATCCAGATAATTCTCCTCCTGATTTCCGTTTATATAGACAGCCCCATAGTTGGAAAGTCCGATATAGTTAGTCTCTCCCAACACAGTGGAGAAGGGCTCAGGCTGCATTTCTCCCGCAAATTCCCGGTTCTGGCTTCCTCCATTTGCCTCTTTGCTGCTTCCTCTGATTAAAAGATACGGGCCATTTGCCTCCACTGCCTCATCTATGGCCGTACTTCCCCCCGTCAACTGGTTAATCAGCCTTCTGACCATAGGGTCATGAATAGCCGGTGAGCCGCCGGGCATAAAAATAACCGCACCTGCATTCAGATTCTGTATCCTTCCCAATGCCAGATATAAATCCCCTTCCGTCAAGAGACGGTTGATTTCCTCTGCCTGCCAGGCCTTCACTTTTTCCTCCCAGGGAGCATACTCCTCCTTCCCTCTATGGTCGGTGACTGCCGAAAGACCGGAAAGCTGTCTTCCCACATAGGAAGTTACCTTCCGCATTCCGTTGGCATTTAAATGAGTATCATCGCACATATCCGTATAAAAATCCACTACAGACTGTTCCTCATGGGACAAAAGATTGATAAAGGGAAGATTGTATTCGTCTCCCAGAGCTTTTGCCGTATTCACCGCCTGCCAGTCCTGTTCGTAGGAGACAGCCATAGGAATAAAGGTAAGCACCACCTGAATATCCCTGGCCTGGCACTCCTCAATGATTCTGTTCAGATACTGAACACAGACCGTCTCTGGTGGCAGGATTTGCCCTGAATTTTCCGGCTGATAGGGCTTCACCTCAGGGTAATATTCCTCCACCGGAGTAGAACCTAAAAGGCCGCTGCTCTCCACCTGCCCCGTAAGGGCCTGAAAGTCCTCTTTTCCCAAAACCGACCAACGGTTATGGTACAGGGTAAAATCCCACAAAAATTCCTTTCTGATTTCTTTATCCGAAATCAAATCCCTGACTGCGGCGATTTTGTTCCGGCTTAAGGGCCACACATCCAGATTATTATGGAGTAAAGAAACCGAGTTCTTTCTGTCCTCCCGGGACTTGCTCCCATCCATCACGTCCACATGCCTGTAGTTTCTGTCCAATGCCCACACATCCACGACCACACACTTTGGGCTGCAATAATCCAGAGCATTCATCAGGGTCCAATAGGATTCCGTCACCATTCCTCCCTGCTTGGCCATATTGTAGGAGGTAATTCCGTATTCCCCATAAAGCTGCACCGGATTGATTCCGTTCAGTACATGGGAGGAGCCAAAAAACAGTACGTCTATCTGGTCTGCCAGCTCCATAAAATCCGCATATTTTTTCAGGCTTTCCTTTCTTCTGGTCACCTTCGCCGCCCCGCCAATCAAAAGAATCAGCAGCAAAAAAAAGAGAAGAATTTTCATCGTATTGCATAATTTCTTTTGCACCTTACTTTATCTCCATTACCTTATTCTGAAACGCTCAAAACTGATAGTAAATAAAATTAGAGGCATTGTAGCCCGCTCCCCACATTCCGCAAAGCAGAATCAGAAGCGCTCCTCCCAAATAGATGGGCCAGCGTATCCACAGCCGTTCTCCGGCAATCCGCCTGGATAAGAAGCATCCCTTTTCGTTCAGAATATCCACTCCGATTACCGCTAAAAGCCCCAAAAACATCAAATGTACATTGGCCCTGTCCAATCCCAGCGTGTACAGGGTTCCGTCAAATAGCTGCCAGGGCTGCATCCGCCGAAAGCTACTCAAAATGTCCGCTGCCATAGAAAGGCTGTCCACCCGAAAAAAAACCCAGGCCCCATTCACCAGAAAGAAGGTAAAGGCTGTCCTTAAGGCTCTCAGGCTGAACGAATCCTCTTTTAGGTTTAACCGGGCTATTCCTTTCTTTTTCAGGGATGAAAGCATTCCTCCCAATACCTGACAGGCCCCGTGGAGGCCGCCCCAGAGGATGAAGGTCCACCCTGCCCCATGCCAAAAGCCGCTTAATAAAAATACCAATACAATGTTCAGATATTTCCGCCCTGTACCCTTCCGGTTTCCTCCCAGGGGAATGTAAACATAATCTCTGAACCAGGAGGACAGGGAAATATGCCACCGTCTCCAGAAATCCGTGACGCTTTCTGCCAGATAAGGCCTTCTGAAATTATCCATCACCTTCAGCCCCAGCGTTTGGGCAATTCCGATAGCGATATGGGAATAGCCGGAAAAATCGCAGTAAATCTGGAAGGTATAAAGAACCGTGGCAAGAGCCATCACTGCTCCTCCATAATCTCCGGGAGAAGCATAAACCGTATTTACAGCCAGGGCAATGCGGTCCGCCAGAACCAGCTTCATAAAATACCCCCACAGCATCCTTACGAAGCCATCCCGGATTCTTGCAGTATCGAATTTTATGGTTGAAAAATGCTCCCTTCCGAACTGGGGCAGCATATTCCCGGCCCGCTCAATGGGCCCCGAAAGAATCGTCGGAAAAAAAGAAACAAACAGCCCGTAACGGAGAATATTTTTCTCTGCTCCAATGGTTCCCCGATAAACATCGATAATATATCCTATGGACATGAACAGGTAAAAGGATATGCCTACCGGAAGCAGTGGACTCTCCAGCCTGCCTCCCGAAAGAAAGCCAAGATACTTAAAAACCCCCAGCAGCAGACAATTTACCGTAATGGTAAAGCCCAGAATAAACCTGGCCCTCCCTGCCCTGTGCTGAAAGCGTTCCAGAAGCAGCCCATTTCCATAAGTAAACAGGGTGGCCAAAAGGAGAAAGCCAAGATAGGCTGTGCTCTGACTGCCGTAAAAAACGTAACTGGCCGCCAGCAGCAGTCCGCAGTGGAATCTGGGCGGTACTGCATGATAGAGCAAAAGCGTAATCAGAAAAAAGAACAGAAATTCGATGGATGTAATTTGCATATTTTTCCTCCATTTTAACGTATATTATACCCGAAAAAAGGCATTCTTCATCTGTATTTTAGATGCCCTGCTGCGGACATCACAGGGTAATACAAAAAACCCTTGAGTCTTAACTCAAGGGCTAAAAAATAGCGAGAAAGGGATTCGAACCCCCGACACTACGGGTATGAACCGTATGCTCTAGCCAACTGAGCTATCTCGCCATATTCCTATACTGTCTGCAGGAAATATATCTTCTATATAAATACATTTCCTGTAAAACAGAAATGGGACCTACAGGGCTCGAACCTGTGACCCTCTGCTTGTAAGGCAGATGCTCTCCCAGCTGAGCTAAGATCCCACGGTCTATTTGTCGCAACCGACTTGATTAGTATACTATAAAGCTGAAAGCCTGTCAATAGATTTTTTCATTTTCTTAATTTTCAGACAATATTTTCTATAAGCTGCTTTATAGCCATCAAATCAGGCCCCGGACAGATAAGAATTCTCTCTGCCCGGACTCCTGTATTAATATAAATATATCGATTAAGCCAGTTTAGATTTTGCCAGCTCTGCCAGGGAGGTAAAGCCCTCAGCATCATTCACTGCCATTTCTGCCAGCATCTTTCTGTTCATCTCAATGCCTGCCAGCTTTAAGCCGTGCATAAATCTGCTGTAGGATAAGCCATTCATTCTTGCTGCCGCATTAATACGCGCAATCCAAAGCTGTCTGAACTGACGCTTTCTCTCTTTTCTGCCTGCGTAGGAATTAGCCAAAGCTCTCATTACAGACTGCTTTGCGATTCTATACTGCTTGCTTCTTGCTCCTCTGTAGCCCTTCGCAAGTTTTAATACTCTGTTATGTTTCTTTTTAGCGTTTAATCCGCCTTTAATTCTTGCCATTTCTTATTCCTCCTCAATCTACGACTTATAAATATGGTAAAATCTTCTTCATATTCTTAACGTTAGTAGCATCAGTCATAGCTGCTTTTCTAAGATTTCTCTTTCTCTTAGCGGTTTTCTTTGTTAAGATATGGCTCTTATAAGCTTTGCTTCTTTTTAATTTACCTGTTCCTGTTACTTTAAAACGCTTTGCTGCTGCACTGCTTGTCTTAATCTTGGGCATATTTATATCCTCCTATACATAAGTTTTCAATCTATTTCAACCGATAAGCCTAGCGCTTCTCGGTTAAAAACATGGTCATTGCACGGCCCTCCACCTTAGGAGCCTTCTCTACCGTACTAATATCTGAAAGAGCCTGGGCAAAATCGTCCAGGATATGCTTGCTGTTGGCCATGTGCGCCATCTCTCTTCCCCTGAAACGAAGGGTAATCTTCACCCTGTCACCCTTGGAAAGAAACTTTCTGGCCGCATTAATCTTGGTGTTCAAATCATTGGTGTCAATATTGGGAGAAAGGCGAATCTCCTTAACTTCGATTGTTCTCTGCTTCTTTCTTGCCTCTTTTTCTTTTCTGGCGAGTTCGTAACGATACTTACCATAATCCACAATCTTACAAACCGGCGGCTTGGCAGTGGGTGCAATCTTAACCAAATCCATCCCCGCATCTTCTGCCATCTTCATGGCATCTCTGGAGGACATAATCCCCAACTGTTCCCCATTTTCACCAACCACACGCACTTCTTTGTCTCTGATTTGTTCGTTAATCATTAATTCGCTAATTGTCTTGCCCTCCCTAAGCATAATATAAATAAAAAGTGGATAGTCACAGACTACCCACATAAACATCAAATAGATTACCCCAAATATCTATCAGACTATTAACGCCTGCAAGCCCTCTTGCCGCAGGGTGAGAGTGGATACTCTGCTTTCTATGTCTTACGCTGATTTACAGCTTTTATAGACTATCATGAAATGCCTCTTCCGTCAAGCCCCCAATTTCAATCTTTTGCCAATTTCCTTATGAAAAAGCCATTCCCCTTTCAGACGGTGATCCGCTTTCCCGGGAATGGCCTGTTTTTGTTTTATTTTTCTCTGAAAGTGCTGCAGCATGTCTCTCTGCTGCTGTCTGCGCCATTTCCGCTGATTTCCACATGGTCAGCGGTACATTTATAGTTGGCATTGAATACACACCTTGATACCTCGCAGTCTACACTTATGGTAGGGCTGGTAGGGCTGGGATGACTGGTTGCACTGGTCAGACTTTCTCCTCTCCTCTGGGTAAAGCTTTCGCAGCAGGTGTCATCACAGCATTGGGCGTGTTTTCCTCCCACCATAATGTCGCCTTTGCAGCAGCACCTTTCCTTATTGTAGGTACAAGTGTCTGCCTGACATTTTAATTCTGCCATTTTACATACCTCCTTCTTCCTATCCGCCTTTCAGACGTTCCAACAAGTAGTATGCTCCAACGGGCAGACGACTATTCAGGCTTTTTTTATTTTCATAAAAACAGGAAAAACTTCTGTACCTCCTCGACCCTGGCTGCAAGTCTGCCTTAAGCCTGTTTTCCCTCTTCCTGGATTTCTTCCTTTCGGATTTCCTTAGTA
>JBNMJJ010000034.1:0-12062 GCA_050873745.1 Lachnospiraceae bacterium
ATATATGATGGATGAGGGCTGGTTTCTGGAGGCCCACCTGGACCGGAAACGGAATTATTTTATGCTCACCCAGCAGGCATATCAGCAGTTTAATGAAGCGGAAAAGAGCAGAGTAATCCGTGAGAAGGAGGAGCAGGAAAAGCAGGTGAAAGAAAGCGACCCTGCAGCTAAGGAGTTATCCCGGCTATTGGATGAAGGCAATGAATATGTGAAGGAGATACACAGGCTGAATAAAGGCATTATGGGCGAAGAGGTCAGCAAAAAGCTGTATATGATTGAGGATGTGGTCGGCAGCATTTTTGAACAGGTAAGAAGAAAACCTGAGAAGATACCGGATTTGCGAAAATTCATGCAGTATTATCTGCCTATGACGGTAAAGGTGGTAAGAACCTACCGGGATTTTGAGAATGAAAGCCTAACCAGCAGTCAGCTTGAGGAGAGCAAAAGGGAAATCGAAGAAACCCTGGATAAAGTGAAAGAGGCATTCGTCAGACTGAGGGACAAGCTGTTTGAGGAGGATATTCTGGACGTTTCCACGGACCTGGACGTGCTGGAAGCCATGATGTCCCAGGAGGGGCTGATTTCCGAAGATTTTAAGTCAGAATAGGGGCAGCGTCAAGGGCCCTGTTTAAATAGAAAACACTAAGAGAATAAAGAAAGAGAGGACAGGCAGATGGATAAATTTACAGATGCAGAAGTTTTGGGGTCTACACCAACGCTGACCTTTGAACCCTTTGGTGAGGAAACTAAGGGACCTGACCCTAAGAAGCAGGAAAATATGGCAGAAATCAAAAAGGAACTGGAAGAGCCTGTATTGACCGATGAAGAAAAGAAGATGGTTCAGGAGTTCAGTGAAAAAATTGACCTGAAAAACTCCAACCAGGTACTCCAGTACGGCGCCGGAGCGCAGAAAAAGATTGCTGATTTTTCCCAGTCTGCACTGGACAATGTAAGAACCAAGGACCTGGGAGAGGTGGGAGACCTTCTGGCAGGCGTGGTAGGAGAATTGAAGGAGTTTGACGCAGAAGAGGAGAAAGGCTTTTTGGGTATTTTCAGAAAAGCCGGCAATAAGGTGGATTCTTTAAAGGCAAGGTACAGTAAGGCGGAGGCCAATGTGAACAATATGGTTCGGGTGCTGGAGGGGCATCAGATTCAGTTGATGAAGGATACCGCCATGCTGGATAAAATGTACGATATTAACAAAAATTATTTTAAAGAGCTGAACATGTATATTCTGGCCGGAAAGAAGAAGATTGGCCGGGTCAGAAACGAGGAGCTTCCTGCTTTAATGGAAAAAGCACAAACCAGCGGTCAGGCGGAGGATGCCCAGGAAGTGAATGACATGAAGGCAATGGTAGACCGTTTCGAGAAAAAAATCCACGATTTGGAGCTGACCAAAACTATTTCTCTGCAGATGGCCCCCCAGATTCGTATGATTCAGAACAATGATGTGGTAATGGCGGAGAAAATCCAGTCTACCTTAGTGAATACCATTCCCCTGTGGAAGAGCCAGATGGTTCTTGCTCTGGGCATGAACCGCTCTGTGGAGGCGGCAAAGGCCCAGCAGGCGGTTGCTGACGTGACCAACGAGCTGCTGAGGAAGAATGCGGCGGTACTCCACCAGTCATCGGTGGAAACAGCCAGGGCGGCAGAACAGAGTATTGTGGACATCAATACCCTGACGGAGACCAACCAACTGCTCATTCAGACCCTGGATGAGGGGATGAAGATTCAGACAGAAGGAAGACAGAAAAGACAGCAGGCAGAGGTGGAGTTAAACCGCATTGAAAGTACCTTAAAAGAACGCCTGTTACAGATGAAAGGATGAGAGAAAATGAATCAGGTTTATACGAAATTGGTAAACTGCTTAGACAGCATCAGAAGTAAAGTTGACTTTGTACCGGAGGTAGCCATCGTACTGGGCTCCGGACTGGGGGATTATGGCAATGAAATCCGTGTGGAGGCAGAGCTTCCTTATGGAGAGATTGAAGGCTTTCCTGTATCTACTGTGCCGGGCCATGCGGGAAAATTTATCTTTGGCTATGTGGGAGATACCAAAGTAGTCTGTATGCAGGGAAGGGTGCATTATTATGAAGGCTATCCCATTTCTGATGTGGTTCTGCCTGCCCGTCTGATGAAAATGATGGGGGCAAAGATACTTTTTCTGACCAATGCCTCCGGGGGAATCAATCCTTCCTTTGGGGCAGGGGATTTTATGATGCTGACGGACCACATCTCTATTTTTGCACCCAATCCGCTGATTGGCCCCAATCTGGACGAGCTGGGAACCCGTTTTCCGGATATGACCTCCGTTTATGACAGTCAGTTGCAGGATATACTTCTGGAAACGGCACAGGAGAATGGAATCGAGTTAAAGAAGGGAATTTACGCTCAGTTGACCGGGCCTTCCTTCGAATCGCCTGCGGAAATTCAGCTTCTGCACAAGCTGGGAGTGGACGCAGTAGGAATGTCTACGGTGGTGGAGGCCATTGCCGCTAACCATATGGGAATGAAAATCTGCGGTATTTCCTGCGTGTGCAACCTGGCTGCGGGAATAAGCCCCAACCCTCTGACCCATGATGAGGTGCAGGAGGCGGCGAGAATAGCAGCACCCAAGTTTAAAAAGCTGCTTACCGGAGCAGTGATAAAATTTGGACAAAGATGCTTATAAGATGGAGGAAAGAATGAATATTCGTTTTTATCATGCCCGCATTATGCCCATGAAGGTATCTGGGGAAATCCTGGAAGGGGAAGTGTGGGTGCAGAACAATCGTATTTATTTTGTGGGAAAAGAAGAGGACTGTCCTGAGCCTCTTTCCTGGGACAGGGAAATTGACTGTAAAGGGAATCTGCTTATGCCGGGCTTTAAAAATGCCCATACCCATTCGGGAATGACGGTATTCCGTTCCCTTTGCGATGATTATAATTTACAGGACTGGCTGAATCAGGAGATTTTCCCCAGAGAAGCCAAGATGACGGGAGAAGACTGTTACCACTTGACGAAGCTGGCGATTTTAGAGTATCTTACCAGCGGCATAACGGCCATTGGAGATATGTACCTGACGCCGGAGACCATAGCCGATGCCTGTCAGGAGATGGGGATGCGCTGTGTTCTGGTCAGCGGCCTGAATAAATTCGGCCCCCCTCTTGAGGTCATGGAAGAAAGATATAACCAGCTAAACGGAAAGTATGATTTAGTCACCTATAAAATGGGTGTTCATGGAGAATATACCTGTTCTAAGGAATTGCTGGAATCCGTATCGGAGCTGATTCATCGCTATAAGGCCCCTCTTTTTGTCCATATGTCAGAAACCAAAGCAGAGGTAGAGGAATGTATTGAACGCTATGGGATAACTCCCGCCGTTTTGTTTGAGTCCCTGGGGCTTTTTGACTTTGGAGGCAGTATTTATCATGGAGTACATACCACTGCGGAAGATATGGAAATTTTTAAGCGTCATCATATCAGCGTAATTACGAATCCTGCATCCAATGCCAAGCTGGCCAGTGGAATCGCCCCTGTGGGAGAGTATTTAAGACAGGGAATTGCGGTAGGAATTGGTACGGATGGGGCATCCAGCAACAACTGTCTGGATATGTTCAGGGAAATGTTTCTGGTGACTGCCCTGGCCAAACTGAAGGAAAATGACCCAGCGGCAGTGGACGCCCTTAAGGTGCTCACTATGGCTACCGTCAATGGGGCTCTTTCCATGGAACTGAAGGAGGCAGACGTACTGGCAGAAGGCAAGCTGGCGGATATGATTATGATAGACCTCCATCAGCCCAATATGCAGCCCCTCAATAACATTGCCAAGAATCTGGTGTACAGCGGCAGTAAGATGAATGTGAAAATGACCATGATTAACGGACGGATTTTATATGAGGAGGGAAAATTTGCTCCTGAAATAGATTCGGAAGAAATTTATGCACAGGCCAACGTTATTGTGGAGCGTCTGCGTTAAATGGGATTGCAGGCTATATTTATAGCTTTCAATAGAGGGGAAATTCCCCATTATTTCAATGTCTTATAGGCATATCTATAAGGCATGTCTATAAAACCAGGAGGTAGTAACATGTTAGAAAAGCTTTTCCATTTAAAGGAAAACAGAACAGATGTGAAAACGGAGGTCATGGCAGGAATAACCACATTTATGACGATGGCGTATATTCTTGCGGTCAATCCCAGTATTCTTTCCGTAGCCGGAATGGACGCAAATGCGGTTCTGATTGCTACGGCATTGGCTTCTTTTGTCGGAACCATCTGCATGGCGCTTTTTGCGAATTACCCTTTTGCATTGGCTCCCGGTATGGGCCTGAATGCGTATTTTGCCTATACCGTTGTAGTAGGGCACGGGTATAGCTGGCAGATTGCGTTAATGGCGGTATTTGTTGAGGGTATCATCTTCATCATTCTTTCGCTGACCAATGTAAGAGAAGCAATTTTTAATGCCATTCCCTTAACTCTGAAAGCGGCTGTCAGCGTGGGCATTGGTTTATTCATTGCCTTTATCGGCCTGCAGAATGCCAAAATCGTGGTAAACAGCGATGCAACTTTACTTACATACCAGACCTTTAAAACGGATTTTTCTTCCGTAGGAATGGGTGCGCTTCTTGCCTTAATCGGTGTGATTATCACCGCAGTTTTACTGGTAAAGAGGGTAAAGGGCGGAATCCTTTTCGGTATTCTGGGGACTTGGATTCTGGGTATTCTGGCAGAGCTTATGGGACTTTATGTACCCAATCCCGAGCTGGGAATGTACAGCACCATTCCCGCTGCAATCGTCAGCTTTGATTTCAGTTCCTTTGGCTCCACCTTCGGACAGGTATTTAAGGCGGATTTTAGCAGCATTGACTTAGTCAATTTTATGGTAGTCGTGTTTGCATTTTTGTTTGTGGATATTTTTGATACTCTGGGTACCCTAATCGGTGTAGCAAGCAAGGCGGATATGCTGGACAAAGAGGGCAAGCTGCCCAAAATTAAAGGAGCCTTGATGGCGGATGCGGTGGCAACCACTGTAGGTGCAGTTTTTGGTACTTCTACCACCACCACCTATGTGGAAAGCGCTTCCGGCGTTACCGCAGGGGGAAGAACCGGTTTGACGGCAGTGGCAACGGGTATTCTGTTCCTTCTTGCTATGTTCTTTTCTCCGCTGTTTTTGACCATCCCTTCCTTTGCAGTAGCTCCTGCGTTGATTATTGTGGGCTTCTACATGATGGGTTCCGTGGTTAAGATTGATTTTGAGGATATGACGGATGCTATTCCTGCCTTCCTCTGTATTTTATTCATGCCTCTGGCTTACAGTATTTCCGAAGGTATTGCCGTAGGCGTAATTTCCTGGACCTTAATCAATTTACTCTGTGGAAAAGCAAAAGAGAAGAAAATCAGTATTTTAATGTATGTATTGACCATTGTATTTATCTGTAAATACATTTTCCTGTAAAAGGGATAAAAGTCGGTGAAAAAGAAGGGGAAGAAATAGTTGCTTATTTCAGGGATAATCGTACTGCTGGTTCTGGCCGCATTTTATCGCGGAGTAACAGAGGAAAAGAAAAAACGCATCAGCTTGAGAAAAGCATTGCAGGAAGGCTATGGCAGAGCCAATAAAAGAGAATGGCAGACCGGGGAGCTGGAACAGATTTCTGTTTACGGGAAGAGACAGGATGGGGACGAAGGCATCGACCTCCAGACCTGGAATGATTTGGATATGGATGAGGTGTTTAAGCAGATGGCTTATACCGGCTCCTCCCTGGGAGACGATTATTTATATGCCCTGCTCCATCAGCCGGCAAGGAGTAAGGAAGAGTTGGAGCGGCTGGAGGAGAAAATCACTTTTTACCAGACAAGGGAAAAAGAGAGGCTGGATTTACAGATTCTTTTTCTCCGGCTTGGCAGAATGAAGAAATATTCCCTTGCCCAATATCTGGGCTATATGGAAGAAAAAAAGGCGGAAGGAAACGGAAAGCATCATCTTGGAAATGTATTGCTGGCACTTTCCTTCTTCCTTATGTTTTTTTCCGTGGGTATCGGTCTGACCGCTTTTTTTATCTGTCTTTTTGTCAATATCTATACTTATTTTAAGCATAAGGCGGATATGGATGCCTATCTGGTCAGTTTCCGTTATATCCTGACCATGCTGGATATGGCAGAAAGGGTAGAGAAGCAGTTGGATTCGCTGTGGAAGGAGGAAAAGGAAGAGCTTCGGGAGACCATAAGGCTTTTTCAACGCTTTCGGAAAAATTCCTTTCTTCTTATGTCCCGGGGAAGGCTGGCAGGACAGGGGCTTGAATTAATTCTGGATTATCTCAGGATGTGTTTTCATCTGGATATGATTAAGTTTAATTCCATGCTTTCCATCTTTCAGCAAAACAGCAGCCAGCTCTGGAAAACCTATGAGATTTTAGGAGAACTGGACGGCTGCCTTGCCATAGGGGCTTACCGGGCTTTTCTGCCGGTGTACTGCATTCCGGATTTTTGGGAAAAAAGGGAAATGGATATGGAAGAGGGATACCACCCTCTGCTGAAAAAGGCGGTGAGTAATACCCTGCATATGGAAAAGAATATTCTGTTGACCGGCTCCAATGCTTCTGGAAAATCCACCTTTTTAAAGACTATGGGGCTGAATGTTCTCCTTGCCCAGACTATTCATACCTGTACTGCAAAGAGCTTTCATCTTCCTTTATGCAGGCTCTATACCTCCCTGTCGGTAAGGGACAGTCTTTTTTTGCAGGAAAGCTATTATATGGCGGAGATTAAGGCCATCAAAAGAATATTGGATTCGGCAGCCCAGGGAGGACAGGTAGTCTGTATGGTGGATGAGGTGTTAAAAGGAACCAATACCCGGGAGAGAATTGCAGCATCCACCCAGATTCTGTTAAAGATGTCGGAAATGGGCATACTTTGTCTTGCCGCCACTCATGACAGAGAATTGACCGAGCTTCTGGAAAAGGGATATGAAAATTATCATTTTCAGGAGGAGCTGGATGGAGGAGATGTGAAATTTTCCTATGAGCTTAAGCCGGGGAGGGCGGACAGCAGCAATGCCATAGGGCTTTTAGAGGAGCTGGGCTATGGCAGCGAGATTACTCTGGGGGCCCGCAGAATGATAGAAGAATTTGAACGAAGAGGAGCGTGGAAATGAAGGTAACGATTTATACGGACGGGGCCGCAAGGGGAAATCCGGAAGGCCCGGGAGGGTATGGCTGTGTACTTCACTATACGGATGCTCAGGGAAAGCTCCATGTGCGGGAATTTTCCGGGGGCTATAAAAAGACCACCAATAACCGGATGGAGATGCTGGCAGTGATTGTAGGTCTGGAGGCATTAACGAAGCCCTGTCAGGTTACGGTGGTATCCGATTCAAAATATGTAACCGATGCCTTCAATCAGCACTGGCTGGAAAGCTGGCAGAAGAATCGGTGGCTAAACAGCGCCAAAAAGCCGGTAAAAAATAAGATGTTATGGCAGCGTATGTTAAAGGCCATAGAGCCCCATCAGGTAACCTTTACCTGGGTTAAGGGGCATGCCGGGCATCCGGAAAATGAACGCTGCGACCAGCTTGCCACAGGGGCTGCCGACGGCGCTAATCTGCTGGAGGATGATTTGGGCGATTAGCGTGAAGAGAACTTCTAGAGGCTCATGCCAGAGGGCAAAATCATGCCCAAAGAAAGGGCATGCGCCAAGAAGTTCAGAGGCTTATGCGAAGCATATGCCGGGCTCACGCCCGGAGAATGCCCAGAAATGGGCATTTTCCCCAGGGATTAGAGATACTGCGAAGCAAAAGTGTGATAAAAAGTTAACGGTTGCGTTTCGCTTTTTTTAGTGATATTATGATTAGGAAAGGGTAGGGTGACGAAATGACAAGTTTAATTGCTTTTTTTAATGTATTTTTTTCTTATTTATTATTGTTCGGTATTATTGTTGTTCTTGCTGTAGCAGCAGTTTTTATCGGAATCAGATTAAGAAAGAATAAGAATCTGAAGGAGGCTGTTGAGCAGAAGCCTTTAGCGGATAACGTATAATGTAACAGCATTGTTCATGCTGGATAGAGGAATGGCCGTCAGGGATAGGGCCATTCTTTTTTTGTGAAATTTTTGGGAAGGTTGCCGTTGACAGATTTGGGGAGGAAGACTATACTAGTAAATACACCACAATATCTTGTGATTTTAAAGAGAGAAATTTCCATATTCTGTGCCTGGGGTTATCCGGGGAGTATGGATTTTATAAATACAAATCATGAAAAGAGGGAAAGGGAATGAGCAGTTTAGTTACGGAAAATGCCGCTGATGAGATGATTGATTACGGCAGTGAATACCGCCCGGGGAAGCTGGTCAAGGTGGTTAAGAAGGATGGAAGTACGGAGGATTTTAATGTTCAGAAGGTAATTAATGCCATTGGCAAGAGCGCCTATCGTGCATTAACCAAATTTACCGAGGAAGAGAAACGGCATATCTGTACCTTTGTGGTGGAGAAGGTGAACGATTTGGAGGAGGACGAGATTCCCATTTCCATTATGCACAATATCGTGGAAAGCGCTCTGGAAGAGGTCAAGCCCGTAGTTGCCAAAAGCTATCGTGATTACCGCAACTATAAGCAGGATTTTGTCCGCATGCTGGATGATGTATACAAGAAGAGCCAGTCCATCATGTATGTGGGGGACAAGGAGAATGCCAATACCGATTCCGCCCTTGTATCGACTAAGAGAAGTCTGGTTTTTAACCAGTTGAATAAAGAGCTGTACCAGAAATTTTTCATGACCACAGAGGAGATTCAGGCCTGCCGTGACGGATATATCTATGTCCATGATATGTCCGCCAGAAGGGATACCATGAACTGCTGTCTTTTTGATGTGGAGAATGTATTGTCCGGCGGGTTTGAGATGGGAAACATCTGGTACAATGAACCCAAGACGCTGGACGTTGCCTTTGACGTTATCGGAGATATTGTTTTAAGTGCGGCAAGCCAGCAGTACGGCGGTTTTACCGTACCCAGCGTGGATAACATTTTAGAGCCCTATGCCGAAAAGTCCTATCAGAAGCTGAAGGAGAAGTATATTCGGCTGGGCGTTGATGAAGAAGCGGCTAAAGCCGAGGCCATGAAGGACGTGGAGAAGGAGATGGAGCAGGGGTTCCAGGGCTGGGAATATAAGTTTAATACGGTTGCCAGCAGCCGGGGCGATTATCCTTTTATTACCGTTACGGCGGGAACGGGGACGGGCAGGTTTGCCCAGATGGCTACCATCGTTATGCTGAGAGTAAGAAAAGGCGGTCAGGGGAAGAATGAGTGCAAGAAGCCTGTGCTTTTTCCCAAGATAGTTTTTTTGTATGATGAGAATTTACATGGACCGGGCAAGCCTTTGGAGCATGTTTTTGAAGCCGGGGTAGAATGCTCTGCAAAGACCATGTATCCGGATTGGTTGAGCCTTACGGGGAAAGGTTATGTGGCAGGCATCTATAAGCAGTATGGGAAGATTATCTCTCCCATGGGCTGCCGGGCTTTCCTCTCTCCCTGGTATGAGAGGGGAGGTATGCACCCAGCGGACGAAAAGGACATCCCTGTTTTTGTGGGCCGCTTTAATGTAGGGGCGGTATCCCTTCATCTGCCTATGATTCTGGCAAAGGCAAGGCAGGAAAGTAAAGAGTTCTATGAGGTATTGGATTATTACCTGAATTTGATTCGTCAGTTACATATCCGCACCTATGCTTATTTAGGTGAAATGAGAGCCTCAACCAACCCTCTGGCTTACTGTGAGGGAGGATTTTTGGGCGGACATCTGAAGCTCTCGGACAAAATCAAGCCCTTGTTGAAGAGTGCAACGGCATCCTTCGGTATTACGGCGCTGAATGAGCTGCAGATGCTGTATAATGGCAAGTCTCTGGTAGAAGACGGAGCCTTTGCCATAGAGGTGCTGGAGCATATTAATAAGAGAATCAATGAATTTAAAGAAGAGGACGGCAATCTGTATGCGATTTACGGCACACCGGCAGAGAATCTCTGTGGTTTGCAGGTACAGCAGTTCAGAAAAAAATACGGCATTGTGGAAGGTGTTTCCGACAGAGAATATGTGAGCAACAGCTTCCACTGCCATGTAACCGAGGACATTACGCCTATTCAGAAGCAGGATTTGGAGAACCGGTTCTGGAATTTGAGTAATGGGGGTAAGATTCAGTATGTGAAGTATCCTATTGACTACAATATAGAAGCCATTAAGACGCTGATTTACCGTGCCATGGAACTGGGCTTTTATGAAGGCGTCAACCTGAGCCTGGCCTACTGTGACGATTGCGGACATCAGGAGCTGGAGATGGACGTGTGCCCGGTATGTGGAAGCAGGAATTTGACCAAGATTGACCGGATGAACGGTTATTTATCCTACTCCAGAGTACATGGAGATACCCGATTAAACGATGCAAAAATGGCGGAAATTGCAGAAAGGAAGTCGATGTAATTATGCGGTATCATAATATCACCAAGGAGGATATGCTCAATGGGGACGGACTCAGGGTGGTGCTCTGGGTGGCAGGCTGCACACATTGCTGCAAAGAATGCCAGAATCCTCTAACCTGGGACCCGGATGGAGGCGTACTGTTTGATGAGTCGGCAAAGCAGGAGATTTTTGACCAGTTGGACAAGAGCTACATTTCCGGTATAACTTTTTCAGGAGGGGACCCTCTGCATCCTGCCAACCGTCTGGAGGTCAGAGAGCTGATGGCAGAGATTAAGGAGAAATATCCTCAGAAAACCATCTGGCTGTATACCGGTTTTCAGTGGGAAACGATTCGCCATATGCCCCTGATGCAGTATGTGGACGTTTGCGTGGACGGTGAGTTTAAGATTGAGCTTCTGGATACTAAGCTGATGTGGAAGGGAAGCTCCAATCAGAGAGTAATCGATGTGCAGGCTTCCCTCAAAGGGGAAGATGACGAAACTCCTGTGTTACACTGCGGGGATTATGGGAAAATATAGGGAAACGAGGAAGGTGTCAGGAAAATCCAGGCGCCTTCATATGATTTAGGAGGAGTAGAAATTATGCAGCGTATTGCTCAGTTTTTTAAGGTAAGCTATGAGGAGTTTAAAAAGGGAATGGCAGATTGCTTTGGGAAGATGCCAGAGGAGCAGCTCAGAGAGATTTATGAAAAGATTCCTCTGCCCAGAAGGGCCACGAAGGGGAGCGCAGGCTACGACTTTTTTTCCCCTGTTGCGTTTTTGCTGGAGCCGGGAGAGAGTATTAAAATTCCGACAGGAATAAGGGTGAAGATGGAGGAAAACTGGGTTTTGAAGCTGTATCCCAGAAGCGGTCTGGGCTTTAAATACCGTCTGCAGCTTAATAATACGGTGGGTATTATTGACAGCGATTATTATTACTCGGACAATGAAGGCCATATTTTTTCCCGGATTACCAATGATTCTAATGAAGAAAAAAGCCTTTCCTTAAGGCAGGGAGACGGCTTTATGCAGGGAATTTTTCTGGAATATGGCATTACCGTTGATGATGAGGCAGAGGGAATCCGTAATGGAGGACTGGGAAGCACCAGTCCTGCTTAAGTTTAGAAAAAGTTTAGATTTAGGGGATTTCCTGTCCTGTACAAAAGTGATAAACTGTTACAGAATAATTCTGATGATAACGGTGAAGATTGATGAATTGCGATGAAAGCATAATGGAGGTTATTGTGGAAAACTTTAAAATCGTTACCGATACAACAACTGATTTGCCGGAAGAGTACATGAAAGAAAATGGACTTTCTGTAGTGCAGATTCCCTATATTATTGACGGTGAAACTTATTCCGGAGAGAAAAAGCTGGAGGTGAAGGAGTTTTATCAAAAGATGCGTCAGGGGCTGATGCCTACCACCTCTCAGCCTAATCCTGAAAATATACGGCAGGTTCTTGAGAAGGCCCTGGAAGAGAATAAGAGGCTGCTCTGTCTGGCTTTTTCTTCCGGTCTCAGCGGAACCTGCAACAGTTTTCGTATTGCCGCAGATGAATTAATGGAAGAGCGAAAGGACTGTAAGATTGTTGTTGTTGACACGCTGGCTGCCTCCATGGGAGAGGGGCTTTGGTGCATAAG
>JBNMJJ010000035.1:0-11711 GCA_050873745.1 Lachnospiraceae bacterium
ATATAGAGTACCTTCGGAATACCGAAAAGCTGTTTCACTAAAACCGTTCCGAAATCCGCATCCTTACTTCCCTTGGTCACCAGAATACCGGTAGAAAGGGAAATCAGAAGAGAGGGAATCTGGCTCACCAGACCGTCACCAATGGTAAGAATAACGTATTTATCCAGGGCGGCTCCTACCTCCATATTCTGACGGAGAACACCCATAGCAATACCGCCTACCACGTTTACAAAAGTAATAATCAGACCGGCTGTAGCGTCTCCCTTTACATATTTAACCGCACCATCCATAGAACCGAAAAAGCTGGCTTCCTGCTGGATTTTATCACGTCTTTCCTTGGCTTCTCTGTCGGTAATGGCTCCGGTATTCAAGTCTGCATCGATAGCCATCTGCTTACCGGGCATTGCATCCAGGGTAAATCTGGCGGTTACCTCAGCCACACGCTCAGAACCCTTGTTGATTACCATAAACTGAATCAATATCAAAATGATGAATACGATGGTGCCGATAATCAAATCGCCGCCGCCCACATATTCACCAAAGGTAGAAACCACGTTACCCGGATTTCCCGTTGAAAGAATCAGCTTGGTGGAAGATACATTCAACGCAATACGAAAGATTGTGGTAAACAAAAGAATGGTAGGGAAAAAGGAAATATCCAAAACATCCTTTACAAACATACAGGTAAACATAATGGTAAAAGCAATGGCTATGTTTATTGCCAGCAGCACATCTAAAAAACCGGAAGGGATGGTGATAATCAACATTGCAAAGGCAGCAAGCATATATAACGCTATGCCTATGTCCGCTTTTTTCATCTTGTTTTCTCCTTCCTGCTTACATTTTTTCTTATGTTTTTCATATCCATTAATCCGTAATTAAACTTTTCCCTGCAGATGGTATACGAAGGCAAGTACTTCCGCAACCGCCTGATACAGCTCCGGGGGAATTGCTTCTCCCACTTCCACATTGGCATAGAGCATTCTGGCAAGGGGCTTATTTTCTACGATTTCCACATTATTTTCTCTGGCGATTTCCTTGATTCTCTGGGCCAGTAAGTCCTGTCCCTTAGCCAGTACGATGGGTGCAGCATACTGGGCTGCATCATATTGAATCGCCACCGCATAGTGGGTAGGGTTGGTGATGACCACGTCCGCCTGCGGCAGCGCCTGCATCATTCTGCGCTGGGAAATCTCTCTCATCTTCTGACGGATTTTTCCTTTAATCTGAGGGTCACCTTCCTGATTCTTATACTCTTCTTTTACTTCCTGTTTGCTCATCTTCATATCTTCTTTGAATTTCCACTTCTGATAAGCAAAATCAGCAAGAGCGATAATCATATAAACGGCGGAAATCCGTATCCCCAGGTCGGTAACCACCCGTCCGACCAGCATAATCGCCTGCATCAGGCTAATATCATACAGTAAAAAAATATCCGTATAATTATCCTTGATAAAGCTGTATGCCATATAACCGATTAAGAGTATCTTGGCAATGGGCTTTACCAGTTCCATCAGAGAGTTTGCCGAAAATATCTTCTTAAAACCACTAATAGGATTGAGTTTGGAAAGCTTGGGCTTCAGGGGCTTGGTAGTTGGTTTCCACTTCACCTGCATCAAATCACTTAACAGGGCTACGATAAAACCGATGACCAAAATCGGGAGCAGAATCAGGATAAGCTGCGTAATCGCATGATTAAACAGGATATTCATTTCCCGGTCTGGAACCGTCCCTCCCAACAGCTTCGTCGTGCTGGGAATACGGTTGTATATGGCTCCAAAAGTCTCCAGAAAACTTTCTCCCATATTCCCCAGCCACAATTTTAACACCAAAAACAAAGCCAAAAGTCCCAATCCATTAGCAATTTCTTTGGATTTGGCCACCTGCCCTTCTTTTCTTGCATCATCTAATTTCTTTTGTGTAGCCGGCTCCGTTCTTTCTCCGCCCGGCCCATCTTTAGCAAAAAATTGAAGATTATATTCTAAAATCACATCATCGTCTCCACAAAAGCTACCATCATGGTTTTCATCTCCGTAAAGATTAATTCAGACATTCTGGGAAGCATTCCTGTCGTAAAAAACAATACAAACAATCCTACCAGAACCTTAAACTGAAGACCCACGGCAAACATGTTCATCTGCGGTGCAACCTTAGCTAAAATCCCCAATACTGCATTTAAAAGAATCATCACAGCAAAAATCGGCAGGCATATTCTGAAACCAATTAAAATATAATCAGCCAGAAATTCCAGCATAACCCGCAAAAGACTGTCCGGTCTGAAAACCGCTCCGTTTACCGGAATCAAAATAAAGCTTTCTACAAGAGCCTTTAAAATATATTGATACATTCCTGATGCAAGCAGCATAAGCAGCATGGCATACTGATACAGAATACCGCTGATACTCATATCCTCCCTGGTTGCGGGGTCCAAGAGGCTCGCCATGGAAAGACCGGTCTCCATATCGATAATTCTTCCGGCAAAGGAAAGTATAGTAGTACATATATTGCATCCGTATCCCATAAGCAGGCCGGTAACCGCTTCCTTGAGGACAATAACCGCATAACCGGACACTGTACTATATACTATAGCCTCTTGCCTGGGCATAACCTGATAAAGCAGATAAGTAACAAAAATACTTAAACCAATTTTTGTTCTGGCGGGAGTACCGTTCATCCCGTAAAACGGGGCGATATAAATCAAACAGGAAACCCTGCAAAAAATCAGCAGAAAGTACTCCAAATCCGCCATTGAGAATCCATACTCAATCATATTCTACCTGATATATACGGCAAAATCGGACCACAATTCCACCATATACTCCACCATATTATTAATCATCCAATGGCCCAGAAAAATCAAAGAAATAAAAATGGCCAGGATTTTAGGTACAAAGGTCAGCGTCTGCTCCTGAATACTGGTTACCGTCTGAAAGATACTGATAATCAGACCCACAATAAGGGATACCAAAAGAATAGGAGCTGCCGTAACACAGATGACATAAAGTCCCCTGTTTACAATTTGAACGACTTCATCAATTCCCATAAACTAATCACTCTCCCGTCTTCTGCCGTCAGTAAAATGTTTTCACCAGGTTCCCGATAACCAGATTCCAGCCGTCTGCAAGAACGAACAGTAATATTTTAAAAGGTAAGGAAATCGTCGTCGGAGGCAGCATCATCATACCCATACTCATCAGGGCAGAGGCGACAACCATATCGATTACGATAAAGGGAATATAGATAACGAAACCGATAATAAAGGCCGTTCTCAATTCGCTGACGATAAAACTGGGAATCAAAACCTCAGTAGGAATTGCATCCAAATCATCGGTCCATTCCTCTCCCGCAATATCCATAAACATCTTTACATCCTTAACCTGAGTCTGTCTGTACATAAACTCACGCAAAGGCGCCATTCCTTTTTCCAAAGCCTCTTCCTGTGTGATTGTTCCTGCATCAAGGGGCTGCAGGGCCTCCTGATTAATCTTCACCAGAATTGGATTCATAATAAAGAAAGTCAAAAACAAAGCCAGGCCAATCATTACCTGATTAGGCGGCGCCGACTGGGTATTCAGGGCATTCCTGGTAAAATGCAGCACAATGATTATTCTGGTAAATGACGTCAACATAATAATCAATGTGGGGGCCAGGGCAATCAGGGTCAGCGTAATTAAAATTCTCAATGTGGAATTCAACTGCCCGTTATCGCCGCTTATGGTTACCGAAAGCCCATTGGCCACATTGGGCTGGGCCAGTTCCTCAGGAGTATCAGCGCTCCCCGGTTCCCGGATATTGGTCTGATTTACCGTCGTTCCTGTAGGCGGCCTGTCCAAATCGTTTGGATTTGCAGCCTGTACAGAAATTACGGGACAAATACAGAATATGCCTGCCATAACCAGCAGGCATATTAATTTCCCTGTTCTAAATTTTAGCTTGTGTAACAACTTCATCATCAAGTGCCTATTTCCTTTTGTCTGTATCCTGGTTTTTATTGCCCGGATAAAACTGCTTTGCCTTGTCCAATATTCCCTTAAAATCAAGAACAGCAGCCTCTCCCTGGTCCATAAAAACCAGTTCCTCTTCTTCCAGCTCGGCGAGAAGCGTCACCGTATCCCTACAAACTGCCATCACAAGATACTTCTTTCCCGCTCTCACAATCTGAAGATACTTATTGTTCGAAATCCGAAGGCTTTCCATCAGTTCCATATTTCCCGTTTTAATTCTGGTCTTTTGATAGCCTGCTATATATCTGGTAGTAAAATAAGTTATTCCTACTACAAAAATAAATAAAATAAAAACGGTAATAAACTGAGCAAAGGAACTGACGGAATCAGGTATGGTCAACAACATAGATTAACCAACTACTTTCTTAACCGCCTCGAGAACACGTTCCGCCTGGAAAGGCTTTACGATAAAGTCTTTTGCTCCGGCCTGAATAGCCTCAATAACCATAGCCTGCTGGCCCATGGCGGAACACATAATTATGTTTGCACCTGCATCGGCTGCTTTAATCGCTTTTAAAGCAGCAATACCATCCATCTCAGGCATAGTAATATCCATGAGAACCAAATCAGGCTTCAATTCATTAAACTTCTCTACACCTTTTGCACCATTTTCCGCCTCACCAACAACACTATAACCATTTTTGGTAAGAATGTCTTTAATCATCATTCTCATAAATGCTGCATCATCGCAAATTAAAATATTCTTAGCCATTTTTTACTCCTTATTTGCTTCACTTATTTGATAATTTCCGTTACTCTGATACCGAAACTTTCTTCAATTACAACAACTTCGCCTTTTGCGACAAATTTGCCATTAACCAATACATCTACCGGTTCTCCGGCTATTTTATCCAGTTCGATAATGGTACCCGGCGAAAAATCAAGGATTTCAGAAATAGATTTACTGGTTCTGCCCAATTCCACAGTTACCTGTAAAGGCACATCCATAATCAAATTAATATTCTCATTGCTTGCTATCGGATTGACATTAGGCGCAAAGCTGGTAAACTGTGCAGGCTGATAATTCACATTCTGCATAGCCTGCTGGGGCATTCCCATCATTCCCATGGGCTGCATACCCTGCATTGGCATCATCGGCTGCATCGGCATACCCTGCATCGGCATCTGCTGCATACCCATATTGTTCATGCCCGCAGCAGCCGGTGTGGGCTCTGCCGCAGGAGGAACGAAAGGAACCGGTTCCGGAGCGGGAGCAGAAACCGCACTGTCAGCAGAAGGTTTACTCATGCTCTCCATAAAGATGTCTATCATCTTCTTAGCAAAGTCGATAGGGTAAAGCTGTAAAATACTACTGTCAACCAAATCTCCAATCTGCATACGAAAAGCAACTTTAACAAAGGTTCCGCCAAGGAAGGGAGAAATTTCTTCACCCTGTTTGAAATCCAGCAAATCCAACAGGCTGGCCTCCGGGGGACTAATGTCGATGGTAGTGCCAAGCATCTGAGAAAGGCTCGTCGCCGATGAACCCATCATCTGGTTCATAGCCTCGGAAATTGCACTCAGGTGGATTTCACCCAATTCTCCATCCGTATTGGTACCGTCACCGCCCATCATCAAATCGGCAATAACCTTTACATCATGTTCTTTTAAAATCAGGATATTATGTCCGTCAAGTCCTGTAGTATATTTAATTTGAATGAACACGCAGGGCTTTTCATAATAATCTAATACGTCCTGCCATGTAGCAAGCTGTACAACCGGAGTTGTAATATCAACCTTGTGATTAACCAGTGAATAAAGCGTGGTAGCGGAGGTGCCCATACTAATATTGGCTACTTCACCAATAGCATCCCGTTCAACTTCCGTCAGCAATTCTTCTGACGCTGCTGCACTTTCTGCCTGTTCGGCATCATTGGAGCCTTCGCCCATGGGGTCACCGCTTAACAGGGCGTTTATTTCGTCCTGAGATAACATTCCATCCATGCTTTTATTCCTCCTCTCTAATTACAGACGTAACACGAACCGCATATTTATCATCACTGGTTCCTGGTAGGGCTGTAAATTTCTTTATATTTCCTACGAATACAGATAACTCTGAATCCGTTTTTGTATCCAGTCTGATGATGTCACCACACTGTAAATTCGTAAAATCGCTGACCGTTATGGTGTTCGTTCCCAACTGCACCTTCAAGGGTACGTCCACCCTGCGAATCATACTCTCTACATACTGCTCAAAATCTTCATCCGAAGATTCCTTGATTGTAGAGAACCAGAACTTCGTATTCAGTTTATCCATGACATTCTCCAGTGTGAAGAACGGCATACAGATATTCATCAATCCCTCTACCTCCCCTATTTTAATGTTAAGGGTGACAATCGCAATCATGTCTGTAGGGGAAATAATCTGTGCAAACTGCGGATTCGTCTCCACCTTCTCCAGAAAAGGCTCGATTTCCACCACCGCCTTCCACGGTTCCCGCATTAGCTGCATACATATGGTGACTATCTTATCGATAATCGTAAGTTCTATTTCCGAAAAGTCACGGCCCTTTTTCAAGGGAACACCCTGTCCACCCAGCATTCTGTCAATCATAGCAAAGCCCAGATTGGATGCCAAATCAATAATAATCGACCCTGGCAGGGGATGGAAATTAACCACTCCTAAAATAACCGGGTTAATCAGGGCATTGGAAAACTCAGAGAACACTACCGTCTCAGAGCTGATCACAGAAACCTGAACATGCTTTCTTAAATAAACCGGCAAAGTCGTGGAAAGCAATCTTCCATAATGCTCATAGATGAATTCAAGCGTACGAAGATGCTCTTTGGAAAACTTGGCAGGCCGGGCAAAATCATAACTCTTAACTTGCTTCTCGTCCTGCTGCGTCATTTTGTCTGTGTCGAGTTCGCCAGTGCTCAGGGCTGCCAGCAAACTGTCTATCTCACTTTGAGATAATACCTCTCCCAAGCAGGTTCACCTCCCATCTTACTCTCTTTTTGATTCATCATGTCTATTGCGGCAATCCCTTCGTAAAGGTTACATTGAAAATAAACTGCGAGTCAAAAAGGGTCTGGATTCTCTGCAGAATTTCCATTCGTACAGCGTCAACATCCTGCTGCATTTCTTCAATGGTGTGATTGCTGATTACACTCATAATCTCACCCTTAATCAAATCTTCCTTTTCTGCAATCGTGTCCTTCTGCTTCTTATAAGCCTTATCCTTGGTGTTCATGGAAAGCGCCACTGCCACCAGATAGAAATGGTCCTTTCCATCCGCACCCCTGGCAAGAGGAATAGTCATCTCCTCTTCAATCTTATACACGTCAATGTTCTCAATCGGCACCTCAACTACCGTTCCTCCCGTTCCTTTCTGGTTGTCCAGGTCAAGATTGATAGCAGAAGCAATATCATCAATCAGGGAAGAGGTTTTTCTCGCCGTCCCCACCATAGAAAACATCATTATGGCAGTTAAAACAATATTGACAATCAACAATGCCAAAATCAAGACAGACATCATATTCTTTTTCATTCATATTCTCCTTTATTCACCGCTTAATGTGTTATAAATCCTAATCTCAATCCGTCGGTTCTTCGCCCTTCCCTCCGGTGTGGAATTGTCCGCTATAGGCACATATTCGCCCCGGCCTGAGTGTTTAATCTGTGACGGTTGTAAAGAAGTATTCTCAACCAGATAATCAAACATAGCAAGAGCACGGGCACTGCTTAATTCATTATTGTTTGCGAATTTAGCCGTATGAATAGGAACGTTGTCCGTATGCCCTTCAATCTCAATCACATTCTGCACATATCTTTCCAGAATCAGTCCCACCTTTTCTACGGTAGGCATAGCCTCTGCCCTCAGAGCAGAACTGCCGGAATCAAAAAGTATGGCCCCCTTAAGCGTGAGTTGAAGATATTGGGATGTAAAATCAATCTCCACCTGGTCCTGAAGCTGGTTTTCCGCCAGCGCCTCCTGAACCTTTTCCGCAAGCTGTTCAGATTCAGCCAGCTTCTTCTCTTCCAGTATCTTCTGCATCTCGTCTAACTGCTGGGACAACTCATCATTCTCCGCCGCTTTGCCGGTACTGTTGATATACTTGTCCAGTTGATTCAACTGACTGACCCCGTTGCTAATCAGCTTTCCATCACCAATAGCCGTAGCCCCGGCCGAAAAGATGCTGAAGGTTTCCGAAAAAGAAGCCGCTATCATCTCAAATTTCTGTGCATCTACAGTAGACATGGAAAAAAGCAAATCGAAGAAACAAAGCAGCAGGTTCATTAAGTCGGCGAAGGTATTCATCCATTCTTTGGAAGGGGCTTGCAGCTCCTCCTTCCGCCTCTTAGCCATCTACTTCACCTCCAGTTGCCTCCATCTCTTCCTAATCAACAGGTGACAGGAAGGATTTCAGTTTCTCTTCAATAACCCGGGGATTCTCTCCTGCCTGAATGGACAGAAGCCCTTCAATCATTACCTGCTTAATTACCATCTCCGCACTGTTCTTCGAGTTCAGCTTGCCCACAACCGGAATAGCAATCCAGTTAGCCAGCATGGAACCGTACAAAGTGGTGATTAAAGCCAGCGCCATCGCCGGGCCGATGGAAGTAGGGTCGTTCAAATCCGTCAACATATTAATCAGACCTATCAGGGTACCAATCATACCCCAGGCAGGACCCATACCTGCCAAGTCGTTCCAAAAACTTATATTCCGCTTATGACGGCTTTCTATACTGTCCATCTCCGTCTCCAGAATCCCCCGCACCAGCTCCGGGTCGGTACCGTCCACAATCAGTAACACGCCCTTGCGAAGAAATTCATCGTCCAGTTCGGTAGAAGCCTCTTCCAAAGCCAGCAGACCTTCCTTACGGGCAACATTGGATAAATCTATAATTTTGCGGATTACTTCAGGCAGGTCAAATTCAGACAACTTGAATATCAATGCAAAACTCTTCAGACCTCTGATAAACTCCGGCATAGTATACTGAGCCATAACCGCACAGAAACTGCCTCCCAAGGTGATAAGAGCGGAACCTGGGTCCACAAAATCCAGCAGCGCATTCACGCCTTTACCGGTGATAATACCAAACAAAACCATCCCGAAACAGACTAAAATTCCAATTAATGATGCTATATCCACAGCGCACACCCTCTTCTCTTTAGTTTAATTATCAGGCTATATACATGCTAACCCTAGTAAACATTTTACTAAAGTTTTCCCATCTTGTCTACTTGCTTTTGCAAAAAAAGACAAGATTCTACAAAAAATATATGCTTTTTCCTGTCGAACCAAGGCGTTTTCGCCTCCTTCTTTTTTACATAATCTTTCATTTAAACTGAAAGATTATGCAAAAAGTATCAGCAGCCACCCTTCGGCAGCTGCTGATTCCCATCATATCAACTTACCAACTCATGCTAAATATTATCGTTTCAGGTTTACCAGTTCTTCCAGCATGGTATCAGATACGGTGATGATACGGCTGTTCGCCTGGAAACCTCTCTGGGTGGTAATCATTTCCGTAAACTCTGCCGAAAGGTCTACGTTACTCATCTCCAGAACGCCGCTGTTCATATAGCCATCGTTTGCCGTAATATCTACACCGATTCCGTCAAACTCACCGGAGTTTAAGGTGTCGGAATAAAGGTTGTCTCCTGCCTTCTCCAGACCGGAAGCATTGGCAAATTCCGCTACCGCAATCTGTCCCAGAAGTTTGGTCTGTCCGTTGCTGTAGGCAGCATAGATTTTACCGCTGGTGTCAATGGAAAGACCAATCATCTTTCCTACTCTTCTACCGCTTCCGTTGCCTTCATAATCTCCATTGGTGGCATTAATGGTAGAAGTCTTATTGTTGTTGTACATGGTACTTTTAGAGAAATCTATCTCCACGTTCTCGAAACGGCTGGGTCCATCCGCAGTATTAGGCGGTGTGGTCAAAGCGCTCAAGCCCAGGGTAAGGGTATTGGAATTACCGTTGATTCCGATGAATTTACCGCTGGTAGGGTTATATTGAAGCGTAAAGCCCTGAACGTATTCGATACCTGTGGTGATTTTGCTCATGTCCACCGCACCGTTGGCATCCTTAAGAATATCCTGTGCGGTGTTTACATTAGGAATACCTGCAACAGCACTGTTTAACAGAATATCCTCCAAAGGAACCTCCGCTTCCGCCTGTGCGCCATTATTATCGGTATATTGATAACGAACCGCCAAGTTTGCCACATCAGCGATGCTGTCCAGTCCATAGGCATCCACTACCGCTTTTCTTGCTGCTTTTTGTGCATCCGTCAACTGGTCCTCAGGAGTATCCGCATCTAAAACAGTAGCGTCAATAGTATGCTGCTGACCATTAATGGTCAAGGTAGTTCCATTATAAGTTGCTCCGTTTGCCAGATTCAGTTCCCTTGTACGGTTCAGCTTCTGGCGCGCACCAAAGGTCATGCCGGTAAGGTCGATTGGCTGATTGTTGATGTCGTTCACACTGGCCAGTTCAACGCTGAATATACCTTCATCATCGGTGGATTTCAGTCTCAGTTTGGCAACGTACGGATAGCCTGCCGCATCATAAATCTGCATATTCATAATCTTGCCGGCAGCACTGTTCACCGTAGGGTCGTTCTTATCCAGGATACCGGAAACGTAGCCCAGAGTGGTAGCCTCAGGGGGATACTCCATATTCTCAGGCGTCATAATAGGCAGCTTCTGCACATCGGTCTGGAAAATCTCATTGGGGTTGTCCTCACTGGGCAACCATCCCATAACGTGATAACCATTGCTGGTCATACACAGGTTTCCTGCGGAATCCACATAGAAGGAGCCGTCTCTGGTAAAAAGGTTCTCCTGACCGTTGTTGACAACAAAGAATGCACTTCCGGTAATCTGAATGTCAAAGGCATTGTTGGTCGTCTGGGTTGCACCCTGTCCGGCGATATTGGTATTAATCGCTCCCATCTTAACGCCCAGACCAATCTGTCTTGCATTCACACCGCCTCGACCGGTAGTGGCATTGGGCCCGGATGCTTTCTGGGTGGTTTGGTACATCAACTCATTAAAGGTTGTACTCATGGATTTGTAACCTACGGTATTTACGTTGGCGATATTGTTACCAATAACGTCCATTTTTGTCTGGTGGGTCTTTAAACCTGATACACCAGACCACATTGATCTCATCATAATGAAATGACCTCCTAAGTAATTTAACTGTAACAGTTTCTTCTGTCATTCAGAAACTAAAGCCTCCATAAGGTCCGGCTTATACAATTACAGCTCCATCAATATTCGTAAAAATGTTTTCATTGGTTTCCGTCTGGTCCATGGCCGTAATCACGGTGTGATTGGGCACATTAACGATAAACGCAAGCTGGTCCACCATGACCAATGATTCTTTGATTCCTTTCTCTCCTGCTTTTTTAGTACCCTCCGTTAATCGGTCAAGCTGACCTGCGGATAGGGTAATGCTTCTGTCCGCCAGACGGTTAGCTGCATGTTTGGAAAAACGAAGACTGTCCTTAAGCTCTCCTGTCTTTTCTTTCCAAATCTCCTCAAAGGTAAAACCTTTGTCGTTCCTGTTGATACCGTTTTTTACGGGTTTATTCAGGTACTGTTCCTGCAGTTCATTTATGGAAAGGAATTGGCTTCTTTGTAAGTTCATTCTGCCATCCCTTCTGTGTAAAAATTAACCTTTCAGTTCTTGATACTTGGCGTATACCTGCTCGTAAAGCTCCGCAGCCTTTTTATCAATCAGGCTTATCC
>JBNMJJ010000036.1:0-11570 GCA_050873745.1 Lachnospiraceae bacterium
GAATTTATCTACCTGAATAGCCTGTGAATAGGGGCCGATGGCCGCCGGTGCATTGTCAGTCATGATTTTTTTCATCATTTTTTTCCTCTCATTCTGCTGCGTAATCCGCTTTTTTATCTAAGGAAACACTGATTAATTCAGTGTTTCCTTAGAGCCTCCAGTGGATGCACACGGATTTGCAAAGGAATATGCTGCTTCGCAGCGCAAATCCGGTGCGGGAAACGCTTTCATCAGCGTTTCCCTAACTTTCCAAATTGGGGTCGGTCTTCTCAAAGGCTACTGTAACATAGAACCCCCGTTCATTTTCAATAATCTGGAGAACCTTTCCCTCCCTGGACAAAAGCCTTTCCCTGAAGGGTACATTCCCCGACATGGCCAAAGACGGGTCAATAATATAGTAATAATTACTGGGCAAGATGCCTTCCGTTACCGTAACAAGCTGCCCTTCCTGCAAAAGACCCTGCCTCTCCATCTTAAATTCCATGGTTCTCATAGGCTAACCTCCATGATGCCGCCCTGCAGCATCCCAAATCCCGATGAAGAATATCGTTTTTCGGGTATTCTTCGGTGTGAGCCCGACATATGCTTCGCATAAGTCTCTTAAGTTCTTTGCGTATGCCCCCCAGCATGATTTGCCCTCTGGCGTGAGCAATTAGAACTACTTCTCACACTATTCCCATGCAACAGTATAGCAGTGAGGATTCATTTTTTCAATCCCTTTCCCTGCGGATTCAGCCCAATCACTGGACAGGCAAAAAGGAGCCCTCCGGCTCCTTGCTTATCAATTATTACTCTTTACTCTATCCGTTCAATCACCACTCCATGGGCAATACCGGGCACCGTGTTTCCCTCATTAAAGCTGACCTTGCTAAGTAGGGCTCCTGTGGGAACGAAAAGAATTCTTTTCCAGTTTCCCTCCTCCAACTGCTTCAACAGATAGGCCGACAATACCGTAGCCGCACAGCCGCAGCCGCTTCCGCCGGCATGAGTATCCTGAGTATCCTGATTGAACATCTCGATTCCACAGTCCATATGCCTGTCCCGCAAATCGACCCCTTTTTGACTTAGGAGGTCAAAAAGAGCCTGCTGCCCCACATATCCCAGGTCTCCAGTGACAATCTTGTCATAATCCTCCGGTTTCCGCCCAAAATCCTGTAAATGTTGGTAAATCGTATCACAGGCGGCGGGAGCCATGCAGGCACCCATGTTCATGGAATCCTTCAAACCGTAGTCAACGATTTTTCCCGGGGTAACTCCCATAATCTGTGCCCTGTCCTTTTGTCCTTTCTGGGCGGATAACAAAAATGCTCCTCCCCCGGTGACCGTCCAGGATGCGGACAGGGGCCTTTGATTTCCATATTCCAGAGGATAACGAAACTCCTTTTCCGCACTGGCAAAATGGCTGGAGGTAACACACATCACCTTATCCGCCAGCCCTCCCGCTATGGTGATAGAGCCTAATGTGATGGATAATCCACTGGTAGAGCAGGCCCCGTAAAGACCAAACAGGGGAGTCTCATATTGAGCCAGCCCAAAGCTGGATGCAATGGATTGACCAAGCAGGTCGCCAGCAAATAAATATCGAATGTCCTTCAGTGCAGCGCCGCTTTTTTTCAGGCAAAGAGCCACTGCTTCCTTCTGCAGGGTACTCTCCGCCTCCTCCCAGGTCTTGGCGCCAAACATATCCTCATCCCCCACCTGGTCAAAGAGCTGTCCCAAAGGTCCCTCTCCTTCTTTTTTTCCCACAATAGAGGCACTGCAGGCCAGGATTACGGGAGTGCCGAACTCCATGCTCTGTTTTCCTACAATTCTGTTGCCTTTCTCTCTCATACCTACCTCTCATTCTGCCGCTTTCGTCGGCTTTTTCATCACAGAAACCTGTGCATCAGCGCAAGTTCCAGGATACCTTCCTCTGCCAAAAGCCTGCGGCTGTGCCGGGGCAGGAAGCCAACTAATGCTTTGAGCAGCTTTTTGTATTTAGTATGAGAGAAAAAATAAAAAATATACTGATTTACAGCTTCATCTTCAAAGCCTTAAGTTCTTCCTTCTGCTGTGGAGATATTCTATAGCTTTCTCTGGCCTTTTGGATTGTTTTATTCTGTACCCAGGCCGGCAGACATTTTCTTTCCAATAGAGGAAAAACCGCTTCATACTGCTTTGCCAGAGCCGTCGCAAAGAACCAGGCCTGCATCATTTTAACGTAATACTCTTCCTGTCGGATGTTTGCCACAAGCTCCGGTATCTCTTCTGAAAAATACTCCTCCAGATAGGAATCCATCAGTACCTTGATTCCAAAACGGCATACATAGGTATAGCTGCTGTTCATCCACTCCTTAGCCTTCTTCAGGGTTTTCTCCGGCTGGGTTTTCAAAATTCTGAGGCTCATCATATCACAGGTGGCCCAATTATCTACCAGAGGAAGAAAGCGGTCCAGCTCCTGAATGCACCGCTCATAATCCTTAAGGCTTTCCAAAAGAAAACCATGAAGATTATTTTCCTCGTAATAAACATGAGGAAGGCTTGACAGGAACTCTTCCGCTTCCGGCTGTTTTGCCAAAGCTCTGGCATACTTACGCAGTACCGGTGTCCTTATGCCGATAATTACCTGCGGATTAACGGTAGGAATCAGCCTGGAATGAAAATCTTTGTAAGCCGGGTCAGCCATAGTCAACAACTGTTCGCGAATTTTGTCCGTATTAGTCATCCAGTTTCTCTACCTCTGTCCAGATTATTTCCGAAATCTCTTCCGGGCTTTTCTTTCCGTCTACCATCAATACTCTTTCACTGTCTTTAAATAATTCAAAGGCCTTCAGATAATTCGTTCTTATTTTTTCCAAAAGAGATTTCTTCTCAAATAATTCCTGATGAAAACGATTGCGGGTAATTCTTTCCATCGCCGTATCCGCATCTACATCAATAAAAATATTCAAGTCCGGCTTCATCACCTTTCTGCTTTCTGCATTGGCGGCAATAACCCAGTCCATAGGAACATCCACGCTGTGATAAGCGTAAGAGGAAAAATAGTATCGGTCCGTCAGTACCGTTACTCCCTCCTCTGTTTTAGCTGCTATGCCATTGATGTCATTCAGCAAATGGTCAAGTCTGTCCGCTGCAAACAAAGCTGCGATGACACGGCTGTCAGCCTTCATCCGGCCCGTAAGAATCTGGCGAAGCTGGGAGCCGATGGGCCCTCCTGAAGGTTCACAGGTCTGATACACCCGGTGTCCTGCCTTCTCCAGCCTGTCATTAAGCATTTGAATCTGCGTACTCTTTCCACTTCCGTCTATTCCCTCAAAAGCCAGAAACCATCCTCTTTTCATGCTCTCTCCTCCTATGATGCCGCTTTAACATTTTCATCTGTTTGGCAACTCTGTCTAAGCCGCTGTTTTTTTCACTTTTTAATGAAAACATCATATCACAGCCCCGTAAAAAAGGAAAGGCACAGCTCCATGTTAAGAGTTTAAGCTCCGTATTTATCTCACCCCTTTTTCAAAATCAGAAGCAGGATGCTTGCAGAGAGGACAGATATAGTCTGCCGGAAGTTCCTCGCCTTCATAAACGTAACCGCAGATTTTACAAATCCATACCGGCTTTCCCTCACCCTGCTGAGGCACCTGGGGCTTGGGCTTAATATTTTCCTGATAGTAGCTGTAGGTCGTAGAAGGAACATCATTCAGCACCTCCATGTCGGTCACCTGGCCGATAAATAGTGTATGGGTATCTAAATCCAGCATCTGCTCAACCTTAACAGAAATGTATCCATTACAGCCGTCGGTAATATAATTTACTCCGTTTTCCCCTACGGCATATCCTTCAAAGCCTGCAAATTTATCCACATCTTTACCCGACTGAAAACCGAATCTTTTAAACAGCTCAAAGCTTGCCTTCTGGCTAATCATGGACACGTTGAACACCCCTGTTTCCTTAATCATATCATGGGTGTAATTCGCCTTATTTACTGCAATCTGAATCCGGTTGGGCGTATTGGTCACCTGCCCCGCCGTATTAATAATACAACCGTTCTGCCTACCCCCTTTTGCTGCTGTCAGGACATATAATCCATAGGTTAATTGAAACAACGCTTTTTCATTCATACTCACATACTCCTTTTTTCATCTTAGTCCATTCAAGACGAGTAATTTTCAACCTGATTTTGAATGGCTGCTCTGTTTTCATTATACACTGCTGTCATCTTCTTAAACACCGATTTATTATAATAATAGTAACCGTTACTATTATTATAATATCATATCTTTAGCTTTTTGCAAGTGCTTTTTTCTTATTATTTAAATTATCTACTAAATTTTTCAAAAAAACGTAGATATTTTTTCTTTTGTATGTTATAGTAAATACAGAATTCCTCTGCCAATGGAGGAACAGATGAGTAACCGAAAGAAACTGCAGGATTTAACTATCCGTGACAATTTCCTCTTTGCCGCTGTTATGGCACAGCAGGAAAACTGTAAGAGATTCTTGGAAATACTGCTGAACATTCAGATTGAGCGGATAGAAATCAGCTACGAGAAAAGCATTATTTACAACCCTGAATGCAAAGGAATCCGGCTGGACGTTTATGCCAGGGATGAAGCCAATACCCGGTATGACATTGAGATGCAGGTTGCCAAAGCGGAGCTGGGCAAACGTACCAGATACTACCACAGCCAGATGGACATGGACCTTTTATTAAGCGGTCAGTCCTACGACGAACTGCCCAGAACCTATGTGATTTTTATTTGCAACTTTGACCCCTTTGGCCTGAAGAAATATTGTTATACCTTTGAAAACCGCTGCCTGGAAGAACCGGGCTTATCCCTCAAGGACGGAAGCAAAAGTATTTTTCTAAATACCAGAGGCGAAAACCCGAAGGAAATCTCCCCAGAGCTGGAAGCCTTTCTTAAGTTCATTCGGGAGGACACTGCTGATTCACCCATTAACTCCGGGGACAGCTTTATTAAGGGCCTTCAGGAAACCATCAGCAGGGTAAAGAAAAACAGAGAAATGGAGCGTCAGTATATGTTTTTTCATGTTTTCTTATCAGATGAAAGAAGAGCGGCGGAGGCCAAAGGCCGAATAGAAGGTGAATTAATTGCCAAAAGAACTGATATTCTGGAACTTCTTGAGGATTTGGGCACGGTCAGCGATGTACTGCAAAACCGCATTATGTCCGAAACGGATACCGCCAGGCTGACTGCCCTACTTAAAGCTGCCGCAAAGGCCACATCCCTGGAACAGTTTGAAGAAATGATTGCCAATCTATAAGCCCAGTCTGTAAAACAGGTCTATACACCTATTGTAACACGTCAATTAATTTATCATTGTATAGGCAGGGGAATTCTATCACTACATATCATAATTATCTGTAGACCATCAGAAATTAATTTTAAAATTGTTTGGAAAATTTTTGAAAATACTCTAAAGTTATTGATTTTGTTACCGATATAAAAATTGTAAACGATGTAACAGAATCAATATTCTGTTACATCGTTTATTTTGTTTTCTATCCGCATCTATACGCAAAATTTGATTGCTACTACCCTTCAAAATCCCCCCAAACACACAAAAAAGGAAGCCCGCCTGAGCAAGCCTCCTTCTCTTATTATATCTTATTCTTATTTCTACTCTCGCCGGATTCCATTTTCTCTTCCTACAGCACGATACCTTAAAGCATCGATAGCAGTGCTTATACCACAGGGAGTTTTTTCAGGGACTGGGCAATTTCTTCGTCCGTGGGAATATAGTCTCCCATAGTTTTATCATTAAAGCTCTGGTATGCGTACATATCAAAGTAGCCGGTTCCTGTAAGACCAAATACAATATTCTTCTCTTCCCCTGTCTCTTTGCACTTAAGCGCCTCATCGATGGCCACCCTGATAGCATGGCTGCTTTCCGGAGCAGGCAGAATTCCTTCAATTCTGGCAAAGGTCTGGGCTGCCTCAAATACAGAGGTCTGCTCCACGCTCCTTGCTTCCATTAAGCCCTGGTCGTACAGCTCAGAAACGATGGAACTCATCCCATGATAGCGAAGGCCGCCTGCATGGCTGGCAGAGGGAATAAAGCTGCTGCCCAGAGTATACATCTTCTGCAAAGGACATACTTTACCCGTATCGCAGAAATCATAAGCATATGCCCCACGGGTAAGGGAAGGACAGGACGCTGGCTCCACTGCAATCAACTGATACTTCGCCTCGCCTCTTAACATTTCCCCTGCAAAGGGAGAAATCAGACCGCCTAAATTAGAACCGCCGCCTGCACAGCCAATAATCATATCCGGCTTAACTCCATACTTATCCAGAGCAATTTTTGTCTCCAGGCCGATTACGGACTGATGCAAAAGAACCTGTGCCAATACGGAGCCCAGTACATAGCGGTAGCCCTCCTGGCTGGTAGCCATTTCTACCGCTTCGGAAATAGCACACCCCAGACTACCTGTGGTACCGGGAAATTCTTCATTAATCTTACGACCAATCTGTGTATCCATGGAAGGAGAAGGAGTGACCTTGGCCCCATAGGTACGCATTACCTCCCGGCGGAAGGGCTTCTGCTCATAAGAGCATTTTACCATGTATACCTGACAATCCAAATCAAAATAAGAACAGGCCATGGAAAGAGCCGTTCCCCACTGTCCGGCCCCGGTTTCCGTGGTAACGCCTTTGAGCCCTTCTTTTTTGACATAATAAGCCTGTGCAATAGCCGAATTCAGCTTATGGCTTCCGGAAGTATTGTTCCCCTCAAATTTGTAGTAAATATGAGCGGGAGTCTGCAGCTTTTCCTCCAGACAATAGGCCCTTACCAACGGTGAAGGACGGTACATCCGGTAAAAATTAATGATTTCCTCCGGAATATCAAAATAGGGAGTTTCCTCATCCAATTCCTGCTTCACCAGTTCATGACAGAAAACCTGAGACAGCTCCGCCTCCGTCATAGGCTGCAACGTTCCCGGATTCAACAAAGGCACCGGCTTCTTTTTCATATCTGCACGCACGTTATACCACTGTCTGGGCATCTCATGCTCTTCCAGATAAATTTTGTAGGGAATGGTTTTATTCGCCATTTTCTATCCTCTCTTTCACTCATTAATCATAATATATTCCATCGCTGTCAAACCACTACAGCTAAAATACTGCCTGAACCAAAAACATATACAAAAATGTTCCCCCCAGAATGCTGAGCAGAGTATTCCTCTTCCAGCAATGCAGAAGTACCACCAGTAACACTGCCAGAAGCTGGGGAAGTCCATAGGGAGCCTGTAAAAAAGAAACGCCTCTTAAACAATATACTACCAGCATCCCCATAATAGCATAGGGCAATGCTTTTCCCAGATAACGGATTACCGGGGGCGTTTCCTTTCCCCCTCCAAAAAGCCAGAAGGGAAGAAACCTGAGTAAAATGGTTACTCCCGCCACAACAGCAACCAAAAGTATTCCATGTGTCTTACTGCTCACTCCAGTCCCCCTTCCTTCGCATCCCCAGAAGCCCCAGCGTAATTCCCATCATGGAAGGAATCAAAAAGTTGTCCATTCCGAAAATCAGTAAACAGACCACCGATACCACCACTCCCAGAACAGCCTGCTTATGCTCCTTCGCTGTCAGCCACTGCTCCACAAATATGGTAACAAACAGAGCAGTCAGGGCAAAATCAATACCCTCTGTATTAAAGGGAAGAATATCCTGCACCAGACAGCCAAGCAGACTTCCTGAAACCCAGTATATCTGATTCAATAAGGACACCAGAAAAAAATACTCTGCCTGTTCTTTATCACTTCCCTCTTTTTTCCCACAAAGCAGAGAATAGGTTTCATCGGTAAGGGAAAAAATCAGGTAAGGCTTCTTTTTCCCCGTATTTTTATACTGCTCCACCATGGAAATGCCATAGAAAAGATGGCGGGCATTGACGAAAAGCACCGTCAATGCCGCTGCCACCAAAGATGCGCCCTGGGACAACAGGGTTACGGCCAGATACTGCATGCTGCCTGCATAAATGAAAAGGCTCATCGCCAAAGCCCACCAGCCTCCATAGCCTTTTGTTTTCAGTAAAATACCGAAACCCATCCCCAATACCAGATAACCTGTCATTACCGGTATGGTATCCCGGAAGGCTTTAAACAGTATTTTTCTGGAAAAAAATTTGTTATGCGTCATTTTCGGGCTCATCCGTTACGTCTAACAGGAAAACCTGGAAATAATCCTCTCCTTTTCCTTCTCCTTCCTCAAGATGTCCAAAATTCTTGATATAGCGGACAACGCCATCCTTACGGACAATACGGTATTCCACATAGTACATATTCCAGTCGGAATCGGCAATCTGTTCCCTGATTTCCCGCTCCACTCGCTCCCAGTCCCCGGGAGATACCGTGCCCTTGAAGGTATTGTTCACATATTCTTTGAACTCTTCCACCGTACGGCAGCCAAACATGTAGGCCACCGTTTTATCTACGGCTATCAGCCTTCCGTCTCCCGGTGCATAGTAAGAGAAAAATCCTCCCGGCGTCTTGGAAAGCCTGTACCTCTTTACCTGCCTTTTCTTCTCTTCCAAAAGACCTTCCACCATTTTGTTGAAATGCTGGGTATCTATCTCATTAGCATAAATCCCCTGATGGTCCACCTTATCCTCATTCACCAAAAGTTCCGTAAAGGCATCCACTTCCATTGGCCGGTAAAACAGATAACCCTGAGCATACTTTACATTCATTTTTTCCAGAAAATCAGCCTGCTCTCTGGTTTCAACACCCTCTACGATAATGGGCAGATTCATTTCCTGGGACATATTGATTACCGACTTTAAAATCTGCTGTCCCTTCTGCATATCATCGTGTGCAATGTCCAGAAATTTCATGTCAATCTTAATAATATCCACTACGATATTTCTGAGCATATTGAGGGACGAATAGCCTGAACCAAAATCATCCATCAGCAGAGTATAGCCTGCCTTCTGCAGCCTGCGAACCGTCTCCGTAACCTGTTCCGCATCATCCACATAGGCGCTCTCGGTAATTTCTACCTTAAAGTATTTTTTGTCAATGTTATATTTTTCTACCAGGCGGTTCAGGACACCCACCACATCAATGGATAGCATATCCATCCGGGATACATTGATGGAAATCGGTACTGGTTCAATCCTCGCATCTTCCCAGTTGCGAATTTTTCTGCACACCTCTTCCCAGACGAACAAATCCAAATCCGTGATAAATCCGTTTTTCTCCAGTACAGGGATGAATACTCCGGGGCTAATCTGTCCCTTGGAAGGATGACGCCAGCGAACCAGAGCCTCTGCCCCTACAATTTTCCCCGTATCAATTCGGCATTTAGGCTGTAAAACCAGAAAAAACTGCCTTCTTTCCAAAGCCTCCCTGGCTTCAATAATCAGATTCAGCTCCTGCTCTACCGCCTTGGTCATGCTTTCCTCATAGATACAGCATCTCTCCTCATAATTGCCGGAAACATGAGCCTGTGCCTCCGTCGCCCGGTCGTACATAATCATGGCATCCATTCTTCCCATGCCGGTACGATAAACGCCAATAGCCGGTAAAAAGCCCACATTACTGGTCTTTTCACTGGCCATCAGTGAAAGGGTCTGGGTGAGAGAATCCAGCGCTTCCTGCTTATCCGGCAGCAATATGGCAAAATTATCTCCTCCTATGTAAGAAGCCACGGCATCATATTTATCTTCGTACTCTTTAAGTATCATGGCAATATCCGCCAGAAATTCGTCTCCCGCCTGTCTGCCCCACCATTTATTAAACAATTTAAAATGTTCAATATCGATTGCCACCAGACAGTAGTCCTTCTTTTCATTTTTAAGCCGGTAGTCCACCGTTTTAAAAAACTGGCTGCCTCCAAAAAGTCCATAGGAGGAAGTAATTTCATCCTGGAGGTAATAATCCATGGGAATACCGGATTTCATCAGCTTTTTGTTTCTGAACATATGGCCCTCAGCCTTGGCAATCAGCTCCCTCACGGAAACGGGAGCGCAGTCCCAGGCATTTCCCAGGGCAACCGTATATTCAACCGGTCTTCCTTCACAGAGACTCTTCCATCTGTCTACCCAGAAATTAATCAGGTTACGGAAAGCATCCTTAGTATAATCCCTGGCAATAACCAGAAAATCGTCCCTGTCATAACGGTATGCCATTACCTTGGGGTTTTCCAGTACCCGGATGCTTTCTGCGATATGGGCAAGAATCTCTTCCTCTTCTTTTTCACCGTATACTTCCTTAATATTTCTGAAATCGTTAATATCAAAATAAAGCACTCCGCAGGAGTCCATATTGCTGTATTCCGTATTAATCATTTCGTTCAGCTTGAAATGGTTATAAAGGCTGGTAAGCTGGTCCTTGTGAACCTCCGCCCCCAGATGCAGCTTTTCCTTCATCCCCATGGAATGGTCCCTACTGAAAATAATAGCGATTTTACGTCCATTGCTCTCCTGGATGGCAATGTTCATCTTCCACTGGCTGGCGGCTCTTCCCCGTCCCCCCGCCATGCTTCTATAAGTAATGGCAAAAGCGCTGTCCTCCTCTGCCTCCGGCGTCATATGCTGATTCCAGGCCTCCAGAACGGACTGTCTGTCATCGGGATGAATATTGCTCAACAAAAGAATCTTGGCTTCCTCCCAGCTATAGGGCACTTCCAACTCTTCCACCAGGCCATTTTCCACATAGATATATTTGCACTGCCTCGTTGTCAGGTCTACTACCATGATGTCAGAGTACATATCTACAATCGAATTAATAAAGAGCTTTAGTCTGTAATTCATAACTTAAAGACACTTCCTTTCTCTTTTTCGTAAAATCCTGTCCTGGAAGCAATTACAATAGTTTCTCCGTCCACTCAGCCTCTTTAAAGCCAACCAGCACAAATGTCTCGCCTTTGATTATGGGACGCTTTACCAGCATACCGTCACTGGCTAATAGTTTTAGCTGCTCATCCTCGGTCATGGCAGGCAGCTTATCCTTCAACTTCATCTCCTTATAAAGAAGGCCGCTGGTATTAAAAAATTTCTTTAACGGCAAACCGCTGATTTCGTACCAGTTTTTCAACTCTTCATAGGTAGGAGGATTCTCCTTGATATGTCTGTCATCAAATTCCACCTTCTGAGATTCCAGCCACTTTTTTGCCTTCTGACAGGTGGAACACTTGGGATATTCAACAAATTGTACTTTCAAACTCATCATATCTTCTCCAAAAAAAATTATTTTTATGTATAATTACCCATGTTCTTATCATAGCCTCTGCATCATGTTTTTGCAAGTTTTTCTGATGTTTTTTTCTCAATCCATGTTTATTTTTTCCTTATTCTCTTTCCCTCTTGTTATTTGGAGAAAAACTGCTTATACTAAAGCTGTCTAACGAGGTTGGGCAAAATGATTGCCCCGTGACGCCTTCGGATTTTCCTGCGCTTTGCGCTCCTAAAATCCAGAAAATAATGAATCCGCCAGGGTGGCAGAATGAGAGGAAACATGGAAAATTTTTTGCATATTATTGAATCAGGACTCGTCTATGCCGTTGAACTCAGTACGGTCTTACTGGAGCTTTTTGGAATAATCGTTTTGGTTTTCAGCGCTGTAAAGTGC
>JBNMJJ010000037.1:0-11528 GCA_050873745.1 Lachnospiraceae bacterium
ACCCATAGGGCAGCTTCGGCTGGACGTGGAAGGCGGGAAAGCCGAAATCAGCTATAGCATAGCAGAGGAGTTTCGAGGCCAGGGCTTTGGGAAAAAACTTCTGCTTCTGGCCGAAGAGGAAGCCTTAACGCTGGGAGTGGAGGCTTTGACGGCAGCGGTGCTGCCCCACAATCTGCCTTCCCGGAAACTGTTTTCGCACCTGGGCTATGAATTAAGGGAAGAGGAGAATATCCTGTTTTTTTCCCGGAAACTATAATTATAATAAGGTAACGGTTTAACGCAAGCTGGCTTCGGATTGGGAGGGCTATGGATACAGTATATATTCGTGCGGATATGAACCCGGTTATTGCCACAGGCCATATGATGAGGTGTCTGTCTGTGGCGGACGCCGTCGGTGAGCAGGGGGGACGGACGGTGTTCATTACGGCAGATGATTATCCGCTGGAAACCTTGAAAAAAAGGGGCTATGAGGCACACGTTCTGGATTCTGACTGGAAGAATATGGAAGAGGAATTGCCCCGGCTATTAAAGCTGATTGAGGAAAAAAAGATAAAAAAGCTGCTGGTGGACAGTTATCAGGTTACGGAAAAATATCTGTCTGCCTTGGAGGAGAAAGCCCGGGTGGTTTATCTGGATGATTTGGACCGTTTTCCCTATCCGGTTTCCTCTGTTATCTGCTACGCTAACTATTGGAAACGGCTTTCCTATGCTTCGGTTAAGGAGGAGGCTTCTGATAAGCAGCATGGCCCTGCCCCGGCCCTTTATCTGGGTACGGACTATATGCCGCTGCGAAAGGCGTTTCAGCATTGTGGGGAAAAAGAAATCCGGGAGAGAGTAAAAAACGTTTTGGCCCTTTCCGGGGGAACGGACCCCTGCCATGTGCTGGAAAAGCTGGCGGATTTTTTTCAGGATAAGCCGGACATTCAGGCGGATATTGTTTGCGGAGCCTATGATTCCCGGTTTAAGGCCCTACAGGAAAAGTACAGCGGCTGTCCAGGACTGCATTTTCATCAGAACGTCAGCAATCTGGAGGAGTTCATGGATAAGGCGGATTTGGCCATTACAGCCGGAGGGACCGTGCTGTATGAGCTGTGTGCCGTGGGTACTCCGGCTATTTCCTATGCCTTTGCGGATAACCAGCTTTTCAACGTGGAGGAATTTTCCCGGGAAGGAATAATTGACTATGCAGGGGATGCGCGCCATGAGGATATTTATGGCAGAATCGGCAGGCTGTTTGACCAATATGACCGGGATTTTCGGCTGCGAAAGGAGCGTTCCTTAAAGATGCAGAAGCAGGTGGATGGAAAGGGAGCAGGGCGGATTGCCCGGATATTACTAAGGAAACACTGATTAAAGCGTTTCCCTAAATTAGTGTAAGCTCAAGAAGGAAAAGATGAAAAGAAAAGAACGAATTTATGTATGCCACACCTTTTATCATGTTTATATTACCCTGTTAAAGGAGTTGAATCTTCCCCGTCAAAAACGGGGAGGGGCCACGCTGGTCTTAAGCAGGATGTCCAATGATTTTGGAGGTCTTAAGGAGCGGGCTTTAGAGACGGGGCTTTTTGAGGAAGTGGTGGAATTTGATGAAAAGGAAGAAGGATTTTTTCCTGAACTGAAAAAATACCATACGAACCGGGGAAATCTGGTCTTGAATATGCTGTCCAGAATCCGCTTTACCAAACTTCTGGGAAAGCTTCAGGAGCCCTATGTTCCGGTGGATTTCAGGGAATATAAGGATGTGTACGTTTTCTGCGATTCCGACCCCATCGGCTATTATCTGTCTTACAAAAAAATCTATTACCACGCTCTGGAGGACGGGCTGGACTGCATTAAAAACTACGACACGGCCAGATTCGATAACCGGGGACATTTTGAGCTAAAGGCCAGATTTGCCGCCTGGAATCTGATTTTTATCCAGAACGGCTATGCCAAATACTGTCTGGATATGGAGGTAAATAATATTGCCTGTCTGGAATATCCCTGCCCCAAATATATTGAGAGGCCCAGGGCCAGGCTGGTTCAGGGGATAGAAGAAGAGGATAAAGAGCTGCTGATTTCTGTTTTTATGGATGGGCCGGAAAAACTGTTAAAACAGCTTAAACAGGGAAATCCTGATAAAAAGAAGGTTTTAATTCTGTCGGAGCCTCTGTGCGACTTAGATACCCGGGAGCAGATTTTCAGGGATATTATCCGTGAGTATGGGGACGGGGCGGAGGTGTTTATTAAACCACACCCCAGGGATGTGCTGGATTACCGGGAAAAATTCCGGGAACAGACGGTTATTGAAGGAAAATTTCCCATGGAGGTAATGAATTTTCTTCCCGGCATCCACTGGCACAGGGTGGTGTCCGTGTTTACCGTCTGTGATGCCATTCAGTTTGCGGATGAGAAAATATATCTGGGAAAGGATTTTATGGACCGCTATGAGGAGCCTGAACTTCACCGGCAGAATGAGCAAATCTATTAGAATGTACGGTTAGTTTGCCTTTTTATCTGTATTTTCTTGTCTATATGTGCTAAAATAATATGTCAGACTGTGCTTAAAGCAGGAGGGTCTGATTGGAGGTTTTATGATAAAGATACTGAAAAAGCTGAACAGGCTTTTGGACGGCAAACAAAAAAGGCTGATGGTAGCAATCGTTTTCTGTATGCTGATTGGCGGTGTTCTGGAAAGTCTGAGTATTTCCGTGATTATACCCGTAGTTACCGTTTTACTGGAACCCAATGTAGTGGAAACGAATAGTTATCTTGCCGCCATTTACCATTTTCTTGGCCTGACCAGCACAACCCAGCTTATGGTGGTGATGATGCTGGCTCTGGTGGGAGCCTTTGTGCTGAAGAATCTGTTTTTGTTTTTTCAGAATATGATTCAGCTCAGGTTTGTGTATACTAATCAGTTTGCCACTTCCCGCAGGATGATGATTAATTTCATGAAACGACCCTATGAATATTATCTGAACGCAGATACGGCGGTGATTCAGCGCAGCATTACTTCGGACGTAAACAATATGTACGGGTTGATTCTGAATATGCTGCAGCTAGTGAGTGAAGGAGTGGTTTTTGTCTGTATCGCCGGAGTTCTTTTAATCTCTGACGGCAGAATGGTGCTGTTTATTTCTGTGCTGCTGATACTGGTGCTGTGGTTAATCAAGGTAGTGATTAAGCCCATCATGACCAGAGCAGGAAAGGAAAATCAGGACTATTACAGCGGCCTGTTCAAGTGGATTGAGCAGGCGGTTATGGGAATTAAAGAGATAAAAATTGCCAATAAAGAGCAGTATTTTATCAGCGAATATGCAAAATGCGGCTATGGTTATGTCAATGCCGTACAAAAGTATAACCTGTACAACTCCACCCCCAGACTGCTTATTGAAACCGTCTGTATTACGGGACTGGTGCTGTACATCATGATTGTTATGCTGGGAGGAACGTCGGTGGAAGAGATGCTGCCTCAGCTCACGGTTTTCGGTTTTGCGGCAATGCGTCTTCTTCCCAGCGCCAACAGGATTAACAACCATTTGACCAATATTTCCTATTTTGAGCCCTTCTTTATGGGAGTCAGCGACCATTTGCAGGAGGAAATCAACGATAAGAATATCGTGTATGACCCTGACGCTTATGAGAAAAAGCGGGAAATAAAGAAGCTGGAAATTAAAGAGGAGATTTTCCTGAAGAATATTACTTATCAATACCCCAATACTCAGGTGCTGATTTTCGACCATGCCAATATGCACATTCCTGTAGGCTCGGCGGTGGGAATCGTAGGCAGCTCCGGCTCCGGCAAGACCACTGTAGTGGATATTTTACTGGGCCTGCTTGAGCTTCAGGGAGGAGAGATTCTGGCGGATGGAGTGGCGGTAAAGGACCACTACGAGGAGTGGCTGAAAAATATCGGCTACATTCCCCAGACCATTTTTATGCTGGACTCCACCATTCGTAACAACGTGGCCTTCGGCTATGCCCCGGAGGACATTGATGAAGAACGGGTATGGGCGGTGTTAAAAGAAGCCCAGTTGGATGAGTTTGTCCGTGGGCTGCCGGAGGGCCTGGATACCAGCATCGGGGAAAGAGGAATCCGTCTCTCCGGAGGACAGCGCCAGCGTATCGGCATTGCCAGGGCGCTTTTTGAGGACCCGGAGGTTTTGGTATTGGACGAGGCTACCTCCGCTTTGGATAACGATACAGAAGCGGCCATTATGGAATCCATTAACCGCCTTCATGGAAAGAAAACCCTGATTATCATTGCCCACCGCCTTCAGACCATTGAAAAATGCGATATGGTTTACCGGGTTCAAAAGGGCAGGGTGAGCCGGGAAAGATAGGCGAAAAAGGATGAGGCCGGCGCAGCGGCAATAGGCTGGGGCGGCAGAATGAGAGGGAAAATGGAAGGAATCAAGCAGCTTTGGAAAAAATACGAGGAAGCCATCAGCTACCTGTTTTGGGGCGGGGTGGCCTTCTTCTTAAGTGTGGCATTGTTTAATTTCTTTGCCAATAAGATAGGGTTATATGAGCAGATTGCCAATACCATATCCTGGATTATCTGCGTTATTTTTACCTACTTTACCAATCGTACCTTTGTGTTCAAAAGCAAAAGTGAGGGCATGGCTGGGGTGGGCAAGGAATTTGTCAGCTTCGTCACCGCCCGTCTGGCAACCCTGATTTTGGAAAATGCCATTCTGTTTGTGGCGGTGGATATACTGACCATGAACAATATCGCTGCCAAATTAATCGGACAGGCAGTAGTGATTGTGTCAAATTATATCCTCAGTAAGCTGTGGATTTTCAGGAAGAAGGAAAAGTAAGTCTGCCGGAAGGAAAAAACAGGAAGGGAGAGGCTATGGAGAAAAAAGCCAGACAGGCAAATATTGAAGCGTTGAGAATATTGGCTATGCTGATGGTAATTACCATGCACTACCTTCAAAAGGGGGGAGTTCTTCTTCCTCTGTCCGAAAATACCGGGGGAGTCAATCTGCTGGCCTGGATGGTGGAGAGCCTTTGTATTGGTGCAGCCAATACTTATGTGTTGATTAGCGGATACTTTCTGGCAGAGGCGGCCTGGAAATGGCAGAAGCTGGTTTCTCTGGTTGCCCAGATTTGGTTTTATTCTTTGCTGGTGCCTTTGGTGTGTTTGATTTTTTCTGTAGGAAATGTGGCAGAATGGACGGTTTATGACTGGATAACGGCGATTTTTCCTTTGGGTTCTGAGCATTATTGGTTTGCAACGGCTTACGTTATCTTGTATCTGTTTGTGCCGGTTTTACAGGCGGGAGTAAGGGGCTTAAGCAAAAAACAGCATCAGCTTGTGTTGGGGCTTTTGCTGATTGCCTTTTCTTTGATGAAATCTCTGTCTCCGGTTTTGCTGCCTACGGACCGTTACGGCTATGATTTTGGCTGGTTTATGATTCTGTTTCTGGCAGCGGCCTATTTCAGGCTGTATGGTTTTTCTTTTCTGGAAAAGGGAAACAGAGCGTTGTTTCTTTATCTGGGAACGGCGGCGCTGATTTGGGGCTTAAGCCTGGGAATGGCAGTTTTAAGCGGAGGGGGACTTCCCCTGTCCTATATGCGGGATATGCTTTACAGCTATAATCATGTGCTGGTTTTGCTTCTTTCAGTGGCTCTGTTTGCCGCTTTCAGCAAACTGGAAATCCGGGCGAAAGGGGTAAAAAGGCTGATTCTGGCATTGTCCCCTTACACCTTCGGAGTGTATCTCTTGCATGAAAATACGGCTGTACGTTATCTCTGGCAGCAGTGGAGCCGGATAGACCGGGTTCGGGACAGCTTTTTCTTCCTGCCCCATATGGCGGTGACGGTTTGTCTGGTGTTTCTTGTGGGAGCGGCGGCAGACTTTGTTAGAAGCAGGCTCTTTGGGGCTTTTTCTGTAGTGGGGAAAGGAGGGACTTCATGAAGTGGTTAAAAGAATCTTACCGTAAGCATGAAAAAATCTGGTGTAATCTGATTTTCCCTTTTGTATTGCTGATTTATCCCTTGCTGACGGTGAATCAGGGGGTAGATGTATCTGACTCCACCTATAGCCTCAGTAACTTTCTGTATTTTCCCGGCATGGAGGGAATGTGGGTGATTTCCACCTATGTGGCTAACCTGTGGGGATGGCTTTTGACCCATCTGCCCTTTGGGGGAACCCTTTTGGGGATGCGGTTTTTCACGGGGCTTTTGGTCAGCGCCACCGTTTTACTGGTGTACTGGCAGCTAAAAAAATGGATGCCGGCCTGGATTGTTTTTGCAGGTGAATGGATTGCTGTGGGCTTTTTGTGGATACCCACAACCATTTTATATAACTATCTGACCTATTTTTTCTTTGCTCTGGGAGGGATTCTTCTTTACCGGGGGCTGGTGGATAATCGAAACAGCAGCCTTTTTGGAGCGGGACTGGCTTTAGGTTTTAACGTATTCGTGAGGATTCCCAATTTGACCCAGATGGCTCTGATTATTGGGCTCTGGTATTATCTGGCGGCAAAAAAAAAGAAGCTGTCGGTTATTGTGCAAAAAACAGGTTACTGTCTGGCTGGCTATCTGGCAGGACTGGCTCTTCCTCTGTCGATGATTCTGCTGCAGTATGGGGCGCATGGTCTGATAGAGGGCATCAGCGGCCTTAAAACGGTGACCAATGCGGATGCCAGCTACACCCCTCTTTCTATGGTGTTTGCAGTGGTGAGTGCCTATCGAAGAAGCGGAAGGTGGTTCCTTCTTCTGGGAATAGCGGTGAGCCTGGGAATGGCTATGTTTGCCCTGTACAAGGGCCGTCTGGAAAAAATAAAGATGTTGATTTATCTGGCAGGACTGGCGGTGCTTCTGAGATTTTTGTGGGGACGGGGAATGTTCAGTTTCCGCTACTATGAGGATTACACCAGCATGTACGAGTGGGGAATGCTTGGCCTGTTTCTTGGCTGGACAGGAGCTGTTTATATGCTGGCTTCGGCAAAAGCCTCTCTGGAGGAAAAGCTGTGGGCTGTGCTAGTGCTGGTGATTCTGGCCATTACTCCTCTGGGCAGCAATAATTATACCTATCAGAATCTGAACAATCTTTTTCTGGCAGCTCCCTTTACCTTGTATACCTATGTCAAGGTTTTCCGTTACCGAAAAGGAGAGGGGACTCTGTCGGGACTGGCTTTTCCGTGGAAGGCTATGGTGGCGATGGTGGGAGCCATGATGGTGATACAAAGCACAGGCTTTCATCTGGGTTTCAGTTTCCGGGACGGCATGGACGGAACTCCCAGAAACTATCTTCTGACTAAGCCGCAGGTGGTGACGGGAATGAAAACCACCGCAGAAAACGGTCAGGCTTTGGCAGGGCTTTTTTCCTATTGGGAGGAAGAGGGGCTGGAAGGTGAAGCGGTGGTGCTTTTCGGAGACTGCCCCGGCTTATCCTATTTGCTGAATATGCCCTTTGCCATCGGTACGGCCTGGCCGGATTTGGATTCCACACCCTATGAAACCTTCGTTAAGGAACTGGAGGAGGAAGAAGGCCCGGTGGTGATTGTCCGAAAGAAGGAGCCGGGCAGCAAGGAAGGCGGCAGGAAAAAGTCCTATCTTTTTCAGTGGATGGAAAGTAAAGGATATGCCTGCGGATATGACAGCGACAGCTACAGCGTGTATGTAAAAGAGAATTGACATGGGCTGCTGGCCCTTTTGTATAAAAGGAAAGAGGTAAAGATGATTAACTTTAACGTTCCTCCGTTTGCGGGAAAAGAAATGGATTATATTAAAGAAGCGATAGAGGCGCAGAAGATTTGCGGAGACGGTCAGTTTACCAAAAACTGCAATGGATGGATAGAGGAGAAAACGAAAACCGCAAAGGCCCTGCTTACCACTTCCTGCACCCATGCAACGGAAATGGCGGCCCTGCTGATGGATGTTAAGCCAAAAGACGAGGTGATTATGCCCTCCTATACCTTCGTTTCCACAGCAGATGCCTTCGTGTTAAGGGGCGGTGTACCGGTGTTTGTGGATATTCGGCCGGACACCATGAATCTGGATGAAACCAAAATCGAAGCAGCCATTACGGATAAGACGGTGGGAATTGTTCCCGTCCATTATGCCGGTGTGGGCTGTGAAATGGATACCATTATGGACATTGCAGACAGGCATAATTTATGGGTGGTTGAGGATGCCGCACAGGCCGTCATGTCAACCTATAAGGGAAAGGCTCTGGGCACCTTCGGTAATTTCGGCTGTTTCAGCTTCCATGAAACGAAAAACTACAGTATGGGAGAGGGAGGGGCCCTTCTCATCCGTGACGAAAAAGACATTGAAGAGGCGGAAATTATCCGGGAAAAGGGAACCAATCGAAGCAAGTTTTACCGGGGACAGGTGGACAAATACAGATGGATGAACTACGGCTCCAGCTATTTGCCCAGCGATATGAATGCGGCCTATCTCTGGGCCCAGCTTGAGATAGCAGAAGAGATTAACAGGCGGCGTCTTGACTGCTGGCAGCGTTATTACGAGAATCTGCTGCCTTTGCAGGAGGAAAAACGGATTCAGCTTCCGGTAATTCCTGAGGGCTGTGTCCACAACGCCCATATGTTTTATCTGAAAGTAAAAGATATGGAGGAAAGAACCGCTTTCATTGATTTCATGAAAGAGAAGGGAATCTGGACGGTTTTCCACTATATTCCTCTCCATTCTGCTCCGGCGGGCCTGAAATATGGGCGTTTTCACGGAGAAGATGTGTATACCACAAAGGAAAGTGAGCGGCTGGTACGGCTGCCGATGTACTATAAATTGACCCTGGGCGAGGTGGATTATATCTGTGACCAGGTAAAAGCCTTTTACCAAAAGTAGAAGGCGGATAAACTGACGGTTATTTTGATTGGAAAAATAAGGAAGGAAATGCGGATGAACAAGGAAAACTTACAGACTCCTTACTACTATATAAAAGAAGCGGACCTGCTTTACGATGTGGAGCTTTTGAGAAATGCGCTGGCGGAAAACTGGGGCAACTATATGATGAGCTATTCCGTAAAGACCAATTCTCTTCCCTGGCTGCTGACCTGGTTGAAGAAGCAGGGCTTTTATGCAGAGGTGGTTTCCGATGCGGAATATGATTTATCCAGTAGGCTGGGCTTTGCAGATAATGAAATGGTATATAACAGCCCCATAAAGCGCCGGGATATTTGGGAGAAGGTGCTTTTAGGCGGAGGTTATGTGAATCTGGATTCTTCCTATGAGCTGGACTGGATGGAGGAGATGAGTAAAGCCAGGCCCGGGCAGGAGTTTTTGGTAGGTGTCCGGGTAAACTGCCTTTTGGACAGTCTGCTGCCGGGAGCCCAGACTACAGGAGGCAAACGGGGGCGGTTTGGCTACTGCTATGAAAATGGAGTGTTGAAGGCGGCCATTGACCGGCTTCATACCCTTCCCAATGTAAAAGTGGCAGGACTTCATATGCACACCTCCACTCCCACCCGTTCGGTGGATAATTACGGCGCCCTTGCTGCCATGGCCGTGAAGATTGCCAGGGAATATGAGCTGGAGCTGGATTTTGTGAATATGGGGGGAGGATATTTCGGCGGCTGTGACGATATGCCTTCCTATCCCGATTATTTTAAAGTGATTTGCCATCAATTAAGGCAGCATTTCAATCCGGGAAAGACCAAACTCATTGTGGAACCGGGGATTTCTCTGATTTCCAGGGCTGCTAGCTATGTCACCAGTGTGGTAGACGTGAAAAAGGTTCCGGAAGGAAAATTCGTGGTGACGGATGGCAGCAGAGTCAACTTAAATCCCATGAACGGACGCCAGAACTATGCCCATCATATGGAGTACAGAGATGGCGGGAAACGGGAAAACACAGGTAGTCAGTGGATTTGCGGCTCCACCTGTATGGAGCATGACAGGCTGTTTGAGGTGGTGGACGGCCCTGTGCTCAAGCCCCGGGACAGGATTGTTTATGAACGGACCGGAGGCTATACCATCTGCCTTACGCCGCTGTTCATCCATTATTTTCCTGCCGTGTGGGTGGAAAAGCAGGACGGTTCCCTGTTTGTGGCAAGAGAACCCTGGACTAATGATGAATATATGCAGAAGAATCATTGGGAATAGTAGCGTGAGAAGAAATTCTAATGCTCACGCCAGTGGGCGTTTCGCAAAGAATTTCTAATCTCACGCCGGAGAATGCCCTGGGAAGGGCATTCTCCCCGCAGATTGGAGATGTTATTAAGTGGCATTCTTCCCGCAGATTGGAGATGCTATTAAGTGGCATTCTCCCCAGTGATTTGAGATATTAACCGTAAACCTGTTTGGGAAAGGAGGCTTCCATGAACCATAATCGCAGCAATCAAAAATTGCGTAATTGTCTGTTGCCGCTGCTGGTCATTCCGGCGGTATTTCTGGTCCTTGGTCTGTGTTTTGACTTTTATTATGATTTAAATGATGATGTAATGATTAAGGATATTTTATCGGGAGCCTATACCGGTTTTCCCGATGGACATACGAATCAGCTTCTGTACCCTTTGGGATGGCTTATCAGCATGGGATACAGGCTGTTTCCGGCAGCGCCGGTCTATGCCCTGTTTTTATTGGGAATGTGCGGCGGCTGTTTTTATCTGATTGGCCATAGAAGCATCCTGAATTATGAGAAAGTTAAGGGAAAGCTGCTTATTCTTTTTCTGGAGGCAGGAGTTTTTCTTTCCTTTTATCTTTGGGAACTGGTCTATGTACAGTATTCCGTGGTCTGCGGAATGCTGGCGGCAACGGCCTGTTATTGGTTTTATACCACCAGGAGAGATTTAAGTCCGGGAAGGTTCTGGCTGTCCAATCTGCCTGCTCTGATTCTGGTGTGGCTGGCCTTCGGCTTACGGTCGGAAATGCTTCTTTTGATGACGCCTTTTATAGCCGTAGTAGGGCTTTTCCACTGGTACGATACGGTGGCAGGCAGTAAAGCGACGGCTGGGAGCATGGGAAAGGTTAAACTGAGCAGACGAATCTGGAATAAAGAAAATCTTTTAAAATACCTTCTCTTCCTTCTGACGGCGGCCCTGGGCTGCGGAGCGCTTTGGTTTGGAGATTTGGCGGCTTATTCTCCTGGGCAGTGGAAGGAGTACCGCCGGTTTTTTGATGCCAGAACCTTAGTCTATGATTATACCTGGTATCCCGATTATGAGAATCATCAAAAGTTTTATGAAAGCATTGGAGTCAGCAGCCAGCAATTTGGACTGGTGGACAGCTATAATTTTGGTTTAGACCCTGCCATTGATGCGAATACTTTGGAGGACATCGCTTCTTTCGGCGAGAGGGCGAGTAAACAGGGAAGCCTCGGCAGCCGGATAAAAAACGGATTATGGGAGATGGGCTACCGCATGGTTTCTCCTCAGGAAGGCCCCTATAATTACTTCCTGCTGACGGCTTACGGGCTGGTGATTGCTCTGGCGGTTCTGCAAAGGGATAAGAGTTATCTGGGAAAGTTGGTTTTGCTGGCGGTGGTCAGAATTATACCCTGGATGTATCTGCTGTTGGCTGGCAGGGCAGTGGAGAGAATTACCCACCCTCTGTATTTCATGGAATTGATG
>JBNMJJ010000038.1:0-11218 GCA_050873745.1 Lachnospiraceae bacterium
ATGGGGCCTCTCTCATTGCCTTTCAGGCGCCCCAGGCGGAAATGAAGGGCTTTCGCATCATTGCTTCCCACTGCGACACACCCTGCTTTAAGCTGAAGGAGAACCCGGAAATTACAGTGGAAAACAGCTATGTTGTACTGAATGTGGAAAAATACGGCGGCGCTATTTTGTCCACCTGGCTGGACAGGCCCCTTTCCATTGCCGGAAGGGTTATTCTTAAAGGAAAGAAGGGGCTGGAAAGCCGCCTGGTCAATTTTGAGGAAAATCTCTGCATCATTCCCAATGTGGCCATCCATTTAAACCGGGACATGAATAAAGGCGTGGAGTATAATCCGCAGACGGATATGCGGCCCTTATTTTCGGATAAAAAAGAGGCTTCTCTGAAGAGGCTTGTGGCAGACCGGCTGGAAGTGGAGGAAGAAGCCATTCTGGGTACGGACCTTTTCCTTTACAGCCGCACTCCCGGATGTTTCATTGGCCAGGGGGAGGAATTTGTGGGCGCACCCAGGCTGGATGATACCCAGTGCGTGTTTTCTTCTTTGCAGGGCTTCTTAGAGGCAGATAATCATTCCTATATGAAAATCTACTGTGTTTTTGACCATGAGGAGGTGGGAAGCAGAACCAGACAGGGTGCGGACTCCGACTTTTTGCAGGTGACTTTGGAAAAAATCAGCAGAGTTGTAGGAAAAGGGGATGCTCTTGCAGATTTACTGGCAGACAGTTTTCTTTTGTCCGCAGATAACGGACATGGCCTGCACCCCAATCATCCGGAGAAATCAGACCCCACTAACCGGCCGGTGCTAAATGGGGGCATCGTGATAAAATATCATGGAAATCAGCAGTACACCACGGATGGTTTTACGGGAGCGGCAGTGAAGGAGATTTGCAGCAGGGAAAAAATTCCCTTTCAGACCTACCACAACCGTTCGGATATTCCCGGAGGCTCTACTTTGGGGAATATTTCCATTTCCCACTGCTCTATTCCTTCCGCAGACGTGGGACTGGCCCAGCTTGCCATGCACTCTGCCTTTGAAACGGCAGGAGCGGAGGATACGGAATACTTTATTCGTTTTGCCAGAGCATTTTACGAGGATGAAGAGCATACCTTTGTCTAAAGCATAACGAAACGAGGTGTGCTATGGCAAATAGCCAGAAACAGGAAAATTTATTGAATCTTGCCCTGGATTCCACCAGGGAAGAGAGGATTCAGTCGGAAATCTTAAATGTTGGAGTAGAAGAAGCCACCGGAAGATGGGAAGTAATCGTAAAATACCACGGGGATTTGGAACGTATTGCCGGAGGAGAAATCGATGTAGAGATTTTGCTGGCAGGCTATGCTATTGTGACTTTGCCGGAAGCCTTTCTGGAGGCTCTGGCAGCGATGGAAGAGGTGGAATATATTGAAAAGCCCAAGAGCCTTACCTATGGGCTTTCTGTGGCAAAGGAAAACTCCTGCATCCGTTTCTTAGGAGGACCGGGCAGTGGACTGACAGGGAAGGGTGTTCTTCTGGCAGTCATCGATTCCGGGGAACGTGTTAAGATAATGTCAGGCGGGACTAAATGAGCTTACAGGCTCTTTTAGTCCCGCTTTTTTTATGATAAAAATTTTTGAATCTATAGGAATATATGAGAAATTTCAACATATATATATAGTGTAAGGAACTTAAAAAGGAGCAGTGCTTATCGGAAACAGCAGAAAGGAACAGGTGTGTTGAAATGAAGGGAATGAAACGAACATTTGTAATTGTAGTATCCATGGGTGTGTTGATTATACTGCTTTCAGCCGCCGGCTTTTATAATTTCAGAAGCCAGGATGTTTATTCAGGGCTGAACGGTATCGCTAAGAAGGAAATCCTGAGCCAGGAAGAGGATGATTATTATGTTTATTTTTATAAACAGGGCTGTCCCTATTGTATACAGGTGCAAGAGGCTTTTCTGGATTTTACGAAAAACCATACCGTCTATGTGGTAGATATGGACAAGGCATCAAACGTGAAGCCGAAATATGATTGGGACAAGCATACGGAGCTTTATGATGTGGAGATAGGAGAAACGGACGCCAGGGGAGAGATTCACTACTATCCCGGTGAAAGTGAAGAAAAATATGTAAACAGTGAAGAATATAATGAGTACGGAAAGAAAAATACCTATAGCATAAAGGTTGCCGACGAAGCCTATGTAGCCAGAAATAAAAATGCCCAAATCGGAAAGGTGTATGCCTGCCTGGATACTCCGGTTCTGAACTACCAGGCAATGGAGGCTGACAGCATTATGATTGGAGGCTCGCCCACACTTTTACATATCAGGGACCATAAAATTGCGGAAGACTATTTTGATGCTGTCGAAATACAGGAACTATTTGACAGCTTGAATGAGTAAGGGGGAAATTACAATGGTAAGAAATCCCTATGCCAGAGTTTTGGAGCGAAATAACAGAGCCGTTCTATGCAACAGTAAAAACGGTACCTATTTAAAGACTTCCAGAAAGTATTTTCAGGTGCTGGAGACCATATTAAAAGAAGATAATCAGCTTTCAGAGCTGAGAAAATATGAAGATGAAAATGAAATATGCAGAAATATCCTGAATCTGTATGATAAGTTGTGCGGGATAGAATTTTACATATCGGATGAAGCTATGAAGGACATTCACCGGGACAGGCTGGAGGTAGTGTTCTTGGCGGTTACCAACCGGTGCAATTTAAGATGTAAGCACTGTTGTGTCAGCGCAGGGCCAGAGGAAAGGGACAGGCTGGATACAAAGCAGCTCATCCAGGCAGTGGAGCAGATTATAGAGCTGAATCCAAGGCATATTGGAATTACCGGAGGGGAACCTCTTCTCAGAGAGGATATTTTACCACTTTTGGAATATACAAGGAAGAAATACCAGGGAGAGCTGTCTTTACTGACCAATGGGCTCTTAATCCACAGGCAGAATGTACAGCGGATTGTGGAATCGGTAGATTCCGTCAGTATCAGTCTGGACGGCTACGACGAGAAAAGCTGTGCCAGAATCAGGGGAGAAGGAGTGTTCCAAAGGGCTGTGGAGGCCATAGGTCTGTTACAGGAAAAGGGCCTTCAGGATATTACCGTTTCCATGCTGATTAGCAAAGGAACGGTGGATGAGGAAGAAAAGTTCAGAAGCCTCTGCCAGGATATGGGAGTGAAACCTCTGGTCAGGAGGTTCACCCCTACAGGAAGAGGGAAAGAAAATTGCGATGAGGTTATGCCGGACCACGATTATAACCGGGATTTTGACCCCAAAAGGCTAAGTTGCGGGCTGTGCAATCCCGGCAAGCATGAGCTGTATATCAATGGAGATGGGGACATCTATCCCTGCGGCTCCTTATTGGACCAAAAAGAGCTGATTATGGGTAACATCACCAGGGACCGGCTGAAGGATATTTATGAAAAATACAGCAAAATGCCGGATACGAAGGCACTGGACAGATTGAGGCCCTGGAGTATCGAAGGCTGTAATCAATGTGATTTAAATATTTTTTGTCATGAATGTATAGCCAATATTATTTCTTTAAAGGAAAATCCCGTTTATTTTCAGCAATTCTGTAAAAGACAGAAGGAAATTCTGGAAAAGAAGGTTTGGGGGCCATAGAATGGCGCACAGGTGAGGTAGAGCCAAAAGGTAAAACTTTTGTTTCTATAAAAAATAAAAAAAAGAAAGGAGAACAAAAGGATGAAAGAACTGGAAATTTTAAAGGATGAAAAATTTAATATCGAGGTACAGGGCTACTGTGTATGTAACGGAGACTGCTGGCATGATGATGGAAGCTGCGACTCCATACTGAATCTTTTTATCCGCTAGCCTGAAGTGAAGTTCCGGTGCGTTTTCGGCCTGCCAGTTGGTGTTTACATAGTAGGTGCGGCAGGAAGCGCACCGGAATTTTTAATGAGAAGTAAGGAGTGAAGGTTATGATTTTTACTATTTGGGTAACTGATGAATGTAATTTAAGATGTAAATATTGTTATGTGGATAAGCATACTGCACGAATGGACAGGGAAACGGCCCAAAAATGTATGGAGTTTATAGAGGAAAAAATAAAAAATACGGCTCATGATACCGGGGAGACCGTCATCCGGTTCCATGGCGGAGAGCCCTTATTGAATTTTGAGATAATCAAGTATATCAGTGAAGAAATGAAAAAAAGGCTGGATGGACAGGTTTCTTTTGAAATGACCACCAACGGTACGGTGATGAGTCCTCAAATCCTGCAGTTTATAAAAGAAAATGTACGCTTATCGGTAAGCATTGACGGGGACAGGCAGTGCAACGACTTACAGCGGGTGGATAAATACGGAGAAGGGACGTATGAGAGAATAAGCCGGACTATGGAAGAATTAACGAAAAACGGGGTTAAGTTCATCATTCGGATGACGGTCAATACAGCCAACGTGGAACATCTCTACGACAATTACCGGCATTTTTATGAGCAGGGCTACCGGTATATCGGTTTTTCGGAAGACGAAACGGATACCTCCTGGAACCCAGAATATATGAATATACTGGAAAAAAACGTATCGGAAATCTTTTCCTATCTGACCAGGGTAAATTATAAAATGGCCCAGTATGAGCTGCGTAATTTAAGGCAGGCCAAATTTGCCGCCCGGATGCCCTGTGACGGCTGCGATACCAATTATCATATGAATGTGGACGGGAAAATATATCCCTGTATTATCACGGTGGGAAACCCTCTTTATGAAATGGGCTCTGTAGATGAGGGAATCGACCAGGAAAAAGTAAAAGCCTTTCAGGAAGTAAATGAGAAGCCCACCACAGGCTGCAGCGGATGCTCTTTCTATGACAACTGCCGTTCAAAATCCTGTAAGGCGGTGAACCAGTGTTTTACCGGCAGCCCGATGACACCTCCGGTTATTTTCTGCAATCTGAATCACCGGTATTACAGAGTGTTTCTGAATCATAAAAATATTCTGGAAGAGGCCGGGGTGGCACAATGAAAAAGAAGAACTGGCTATTTCAAATCATAAGCGGGTTTAAATATAGTTTTTTGCTTGCCCTTGTTTTTACCGGAGTGGATGCTGTGGCCACCATGCTGTATCCGCAATATATTACGAAGGTTATTGACGTTGCCATTCCCTATAGGAATACCCGGTATCTGATGGAAAATGTAGCTTTGCTGGCAATGACAGGAATTATCTCATCCGTCAGTTTTATTATTACCAGTTATATTTTCTATCACGTTTCCAATGAACTGGTCATTAATATCAAAAGATTTTTACTGGATTGTGTTTTCCGGATGAACGGAAAACAGATACAGGAAAAAAGTAATCAGTTGGTGACCTGTATGATTCAGGATATAAATAATCTGGAGGCACTGGCTTCTCAGACCATAGCCACAACGCTGACGGATATAATTACTCTGACGGTAACGATTGTGGTGTTGGCGGGGATTGACCGGATGATTCTTCTGCTGGTAGCCATTGCCTATCCTGTTTTGATACTGGTGCAGGTCTGGTTCAACAGAATGATTGGCCGTACCTCCGGGGAGCTGATGGCTAAGATTGACTGCTCCAACTCTCTGTTGAAGGAGCTGTCCAATATGCTTTATGAATATATTGCCGTAAACGGAAGGAAGTTTTATATTAAAAAATTTGTAGGTGCGGAAAAAGAAGTCAGGCTGAAACGGCTGGAGTTGAATATGCTTGTTTCCTACAACCGGCTTCTTCCTGAGTTTGTGAATACGGGCATATTTATTCTGGTTTTAACGGTAGGCGCATTTAAGGCAATTCACCATCAGATTACCATAGGAGAGCTTACCATATTGGTGATGTATAATGAGCGGCTGTTTTATCCTTTAATGCGGATGATGCTGGTTGCAGGAGAGCTGCAGAAGGCAAGAATATCGTCAAAGCGGATTACGGCCTTTACCAAATAAGAGGAGGGGCATATGGAGTATGAAAGCATAGAGTTCAGAAATGTAACCTTTGACTATGGCAGCAGTGAAATTTTTCTGAAACCTGTCAATCTCTTTTTTCATAAAGGAGAGATTACGGCCCTGACCGGGGAAAACGGCTGCGGAAAAACGACTCTGGTTAATCTTTTACTCAACATATGGGACAACTACACCGGAGACATTTTCCTGGGACAAAAGAACATAAGGGATATGGACAGGGAGGAGCTTCTCAAAGAGATTGGATTTTGTTTTCAGAAGGTTCCTCTATTCTATGATACCATTGAAAACAACATTACCATGGGAAAGGACCCTGACCATGAACGGCTGGAACAGTGTCTGCAGTGCTTTTCTTTTTTCAGGGAAATCAATCACATGGAGAAAAAAGAAAAAACGATTATCGGAAACGAAAGAAAGCTGTCAGGAGGTCAGGCCCAGAAGCTGGGGGTGATAAGGGTGGTGTATGGAAACAGCCCCGTTATGATTTTTGATGAACCCACCGCCAATATGGACCAAACCTCTAAGGAAGAATTTATGGATATTATCAGAAAGGAGAAGAGGGATAAAATCATCATCCTGATTTCCCATGACCATGAGCTTATCCGTCAGGCAGACAGAGAAATCGATATGAATGTTTATCATGAAAAATGAAAATAAAGTGAAGTAAAGGGACGCTGCATGGGGCGTCCTTTTTGTTATGTTTTTGACATAGGACAGGCAGGTGTGTGCATATGACATTAGGGAAAGGGGTGTGATTATGCTTCCTGCCATTGATGAATTGCAGCGTATGCGGAAGATGGAGATAATGGAGCTGGACAGAGGACAGCTTGCTAATGCAGAGGATATTGTAATCGATGAGAGTAAGAGTGCAGGGGAACGTATCCGGTCTTTTGTGGAACAGACAGGCAATCCCTTTGCCCAAAACGTAGGGGAGTATATTCTCCAGACGGATTTTATGGAGGAAACGGAGGATTTGATTGAGGACCGTATGCTTTTGCTGGCGAAAAATAAGACACAGCTTACGATATAGGCACTTAATAAATATTGTTTAAAACGCAGTTCAGAAAAGCAAGGAGGAGCAGGGATGAAAGCAAAAGAATTTTACCATGCCGCCATGTATCTTCGCTTGAGCCGGGAGGATATTGGCGAGGGAGAGAAAAAGAGCAGTGAAAGGGAGAGCAACAGCATTCGTTCCCAGAGGGATATGATTAGCTCTTTCGTTCAAAAACAGGGAAACATGGAGATTTATGACAGCTATGTGGACGACGGTTTTTCGGGAACAAATTTTGACCGGCCGGAGTTTAGGCGGATGATGGAGGACATTGAGGCCGGTCATGTGGACTGTGTAATCGTTAAGGATTTATCAAGATTGGGGCGGGATTATATTGAGGCCGGACGGTTGATTCAGAAAACCTTTCCGGCTTTCTCTGTGCGTTTTATTGCCCTGACTGATAATTTTGATTCTCTGACGGCCGATGATAATGAGACTTCTCTGGTGGTGCCCATTAAAAATTTCGTCAATGATTCCTATGCACGGGATATTTCCGTAAAAGTCAGAAGCCACCAGAAGGTGAAGCGGGAAAAGGGAGAGTTTATCGGCGCTTTTACAGTCTATGGATACAAAAAAAGTGAAGGAAATAAGAACCTTCTTGTGCCGGATGAATATGCGGCGGATGTTGTACGAAGGATATTTGCCTGGAAGATAGAAGGCTATAGTAATCTTGCCATTGCCGAAAAACTGGAGGCCCTGGGTATTCTTTCGCCTATGGAATACAAAAAACTGAGGGGAGAAAATTTCCAGACCGGTTTCATCACCAAAGCCAGGGCCAGGTGGTCGGCGGTGGCCGTGAAACGGATTCTGGTCAATGAGAATTATATCGGCACTCTGGTGCAGGGAAAAGAAGAAAAGGTTAATTATAAAGTGAAAAAGTCGGTGAAAAAGCCGAAGGAAGAATGGATTAGGGTGCAGCAGGCCCATGAAGCCATTGTTTCCAGGGAAGATTTTCAGACCGTACAGCAGCTTCTGCGGATAGACGCCCGTGCAGGAAAGGGGAAAGAAAAAGCCCATATGTATACAGGCATACTGTTTTGCGGCGACTGTAAAAAGCCTATGATGCGCAGAGTGAACCGGTATAAGGGAGGGGAAAGTCTCTCCTTTATCTGCGCCACAAAAAACAGCGGCAATGGCTGCAGCAGACATACCATCCCCCAGGAGGAGCTGGGCAAGCTGGTATTGACAGGGCTCAGACAGCAGACTGCCTTATTTATGAAGAAAAGCAGGCTTCTTGCCCGTATAGAGGGGATGGAGAGGAATACCAGTCAGGCGGCCGTCTTTGAGCAGGAAAGGAAAAGGCTTTGTCAGGAGCAAAAGAAGTATAAGTGGCTCAGGGCAGGACTGTATGAGGACTTTAAAAAGGAACTGATTACAGAAGAGGATTTTCAGAATTTCGGCGCTATCTATGAACAGCGCTGCCGACAGCTTCAGCAGGCAATAGAGAAGCAAGAGAAAGCCGAAAAAGCATTCTTTCAGTCGGAAGCGGCGGCAAAAATCAGTCTGGAGAGGATGAAGGAAGCGGCAGAAATAACTGAGCTGGACCGCCTTACCCTAATCACCTTCGTAAAACGTATTCAGGTATACGAGGATAAGCGGGTGCATCTGGAATGGAGATACAGGGAAGGATTTTCCGAAATCATTATGCCGCAGGAAGGCTGTAAGGAGGAAGGAAGGTGAAAATCTATTCTGTGGGAATTTATGCCAGATTGTCTGTGGAAGGGGAAAAAAATGAGTCCATAGAAACACAGATAGAGATAGCCAGAGCATACATCCAAAAGCAGAAGGATATGGTTATTTTTGGATGCTATACGGATATGGGAAGGACAGGGAGAAACTTTGAACGGGAAGGCTTTGAGCGGATGATGCGTGATGTGCGGCTGCAAAGGATTGACTGCATTATCGTCAAAGATTTATCAAGGTTTGGCAGAAATCATATTGAGACGGGCAATTATATGGAGAAGATTTTTCCTTTTCTGGGGGTACGTTTCATTGCCGTTACGGATAACTTCGACAGCATGAGGGAGGCGGGGCTCAATGAACCCCTGGGCATAAATCTGAAAAACCTGATGAATGAGATGTATGCCAGGGATATTGCGGTCAAAGTAAGGGCCAGCAGAAAAATCCAGTGGGAGAAGGGCAGCTTCATCGGAGGAGCGCCGCCATATGGATACAGGGCGGAACGGACAGGAGAGAAGAAGCGCCTGTATATGGAAGAGGGGACTTCTACTGTTGTGAAAAAAATTTTCCACCTGTTTGTATCCGGCAAAAATATGACGGAAATTGCAGAGCAGCTTTATAAAGAAAAAATCGCAAGGCCTTCGGAATATCGCAAAACGGGCAAAATTTATGCCGAGGAAGGCTGTGGGCTGCAGCAGTGGTCCAGAGGCAGCGTCAAAATGATTTTGACGAATCCGGTATATATGGGCTGCCTCGTTCGGGATAAAGGAGAGGCTGCCGGGGTAAAGGAGAATACCCATGAGGCAATCGTCAGTCGGGATGTTTTCTCTGCCGCAGCTTTAAAATTTGAACAGGCATCCAAATACGGCAGTAAGAAGGACGTTTCCCAAAGACCTCCCTTAGCCAAGGACAGCTTTTCCGATGTGCTTTATTGCGGGGACTGCGGTGCAAAGATGAAGCGGATAAGCCAGATAAAAAAATGCAGTGGAGAGAAAGGGGTAAGGCTATACAGCTATAATTGTCCCGGATACCGTCGGATTGACGGGCAGAGATGTGTTTCCAAAAGCATTACCCTTCCTGCACTGACCCGTCTGGTAAGGGTGGCAGTCCGGCAGGAATGTGCCCTGTCCGCCATAAGCCTCCAGGCTGTGACAGAAGCGAATAACCGGGAAGGGGAGCGACTGCAAAAGGAAGGGGAAAGGGAGCTGGCTATGGTGGAAAAAAGAGTGCAGAAGATAACCAGACTTGGCAGTGAACAGTATATCCGCTACCGTCTGGGGGAGCTTAGCCGGAAGGCTTTTCTTAAGGCAAAGGAGGAGAATGAGAAAAAGGCGGCTTTTTTTCAGAAGAAACGGGAGGAGATAATCGAAAGGCTTGAAGCCGTTGAGGCCCGGAGGGTTTGGAAGAATCATTTTTTTTGCAGCCTGATTAAGGGAAGTGAAGAAGCAGAGCTGACGGCGGAGGCAGTGAATGCCCTGATTCACCGGATAGAAGTATATCCGGACCAGCGGATAAAGATAATCTTTGCTTTTAAGAGAAGGGATGGAGGAGTTTAGGAATGAAAAAGTATCGGATTGCCCTTTATCTGCGCTTATCAAAGGAAGAGGGAAGGGGCAGGGGGGAAAGCGGCAGCATTACTATGCAGCGTATTCTTTTACGAAGCTATGCGGCCAGGCATTTTACAGACTATGAGCTTCTTGAGTTTTCGGATGACGGCTATACCGGAACGAATTTTGACCGTCCCGGTGTGCAGGCCATGCTGGAAAGGGCAAAAAAAGCAGAAATCGACTGCATTATGGTAAAGGATTTTTCCAGATTTGCAAGGGACTACATTGAGCTGGGCTCTTATCTGGAACAGATTTTTCCTTTTCTGGGAATCCGTTTTATATCGGTAAATGATGATTATGACAGCAAGGACTATCAGGGCAGACCGGGAGACATTGAGGTGAATTTCAGAAATCTGCTCTATGATTTGTACAGTAAAGATTTATCCCGGAAGGTACGCTCTTCTCTGGCGGTAAGGAAAGAAAAGGGAGAATACCTCAGCGCAAACAGTCCCTTCGGCTATGAAAAGAACCCGAAGGACCGTCATGGACTGCTGATTGCGGAGGATGAGGCAGAGGTGGTCAGAAAAATTTTTTCCCTGACCATAGAGGGATTTACTTCTGTGGCGATTGCAAGGCTGTTCAATGCAGAGGGCGTGAAAACACCCATTGAGTTTAAAATGGAAAAGGGGAAAACGAGCCGTGTCCCCAAAGGGGGGAGATTTTTGTGGAGCAGCGGCTCAATCTGTTCCATACTTCGCAATCAGGTATACATAGGAAATATTGTGCAGAAGAAGACGGTAAGGGATTTTGTGGGAGGGAAGAATCGGTTGACTCCCCGTGAGGACTGGCTGGTTTCCTGCCATCACCATGAACCGATTATTGAAAAAGAAGTATTTGACAAGGTACAAAAGCTGCGGGGGAAGAAGCGGCCGTCCCAATACCGTTTGACCCGTTCTTTGAGAGGAAAAGATGGTTGAGGGGCTTATCCAAAAAAATAGTGGTGTATGATGATGAGC
>JBNMJJ010000039.1:0-11130 GCA_050873745.1 Lachnospiraceae bacterium
CTCAGGCCAATAATACCAATTATTTAACCTATGATTTCTGGTATAAGCAGGGAGCTAAACGGGTGGTTTCCGCCAGAGAGCTTTCCCTCAGAGAAATCAAAGAAATCAGGCAGCACATTCCGGAGGATATGGAGATTGAGAGCTTCGTCCATGGGGCCATGTGTATGGCTTACTCCGGAAGATGCCTTTTGAGCAATTATATGACCGGAAGGGATGCCAATAAGGGTGCCTGTACACATGCCTGCCGCTGGAAATACAGTCTGGTGGAGGAAAAACGCCCCGGAGAGTATATGCCGGTGTATGAGGATGAACGGGGAACCTATATTTTTAATTCCAAAGATTTGTGTATGATTGAACATATCCCGGAAATGCTGGATGCGGGAATTGACAGCCTGAAAATCGAAGGCAGAATGAAAACCGCCCTGTATGTGGCGGCGGTAGCCCGAACCTACCGAAAAGCCTTGGACGACTACCGGGAATCTGAGGAAAAGTATCGGGCCAATATGGAATGGTATAAGGCGGAAATCGGCAAATGCACCTACCGCCAGTTTACTACTGGCTTCTATTTTGGCAAGACCGATGAGACCAGCCAGATTTATGATAATAATACCTATGTAAATGAATATATTTATTTAGGTATGGTGGGCGGAATTGATGAGAGAGGCTTTGCAAAGATTGAACAGAAGAATAAATTCTGTAAGGGCGATGTGATTGAGCTGATGAAGCCGGACGGACGTAATGTGGAAACAAAAGTGCTGGCTATTTATGATGAAAACGGAGAGGAAATGGAATCTGCGCCCCATCCCAGACAGGCGCTTTATCTCCAACTGGACGCTGGGGCGGATGAATACGATATTCTGCGGGTAAAAGGAAAAGCAGAAACGATACAGGACTAGTGTTGTTTGCCGGGGAACCAAAGAGGAACGGATAAGGAAGGCTGCTGATGGCAGCAGAATGAGAGGAATAGAATGAGTCGGCTGATTAATGTTGAAAAGATATTTGCAGCAAATGTCTTTACCATGGAAAAAATGAGAGAACGTCTCCCAAAGGATGCCTATAAGGAAGTAAAGCGGGTAATAGAAAAAGGGGAGGAGCTTTCTCAGGAGACAGCGGATATTGTAGCTAAGGCTATGAAGGACTGGGCGGTGGAAAAAGGAGCCACCCATTTTTCCCACTGGTTCCAGCCCCTTACGGGCATTACCGCCGAAAAGCATGATTCTTTTATTACCCATCCCGATGAGGCGGGCAGAATGCTGATGGAGTTTTCGGGAAAAGAGCTGGTTAAAGGTGAGCCGGATGCCTCTTCTTTTCCCTCGGGTGGGTTGAGAACCACCTTTGAGGCCAGAGGCTATACTGCCTGGGACATTACCTCCCCGGCTTTCATTAAGGAGGCGGCTACAGGGCCTATTTTGTGCATTCCTACAGCCTTTTGTTCCTATACGGGAGAGGCGCTGGATAAAAAGACCCCTCTCCTACGTTCCATGGAGGCCATAAACGAGCAAGCGTTGCGTATTGTCCATCTTTTCGGCAATACAGAGGCAAAAAAAGTAACTCCTTCCGTGGGGGCAGAGCAGGAGTATTTCCTGGTGGACCAAAAAAAGGCCCTGTTACGGGAAGATTTATTGTTTGCGGGAAGAACCCTTTTCGGCGCACCGGCTCCTAAGGGACAGGAGCTGGAGGACCACTATTTCGGAGTTATCCGGGAAAGAATCGGCGCCTACATGAGGGACTTAAACGAGGAGCTTTGGAAGTTGGGAGTTACGGCAAAAACCCAGCATAATGAAGCGGCCCCTGCCCAGCATGAGCTGGCTCCGATTTACGAGACGGCCAATATTGCGGTGGACCATAACCAGATTATTATGGAAACCATGAAGAGGGTGGCAGGCCACCACGGACTGCGCTGTCTGCTTCATGAGAAGCCATTCGCTGGGGTGAACGGTTCCGGCAAGCATAATAACTGGTCCATCACCACGGACAATGGGGTAAATCTTCTGGACCCGGGAGAGACCCCCAATCAGAATATCCAGTTTTTGCTGGTGCTGGCCTGCATTATGAAGGCGGTGGATACCCATGCAGACCTGCTTCGCCAAAGCGCTTCTAACGTAGGCAACGACCATCGTTTGGGAGCCAATGAAGCTCCTCCTGCCATTATCTCTATTTTTCTGGGAGAACAGTTGGAAGACGTGGTGAGACAGTTGGTGGAAACCGGAGTTGCTTCTACTTTGATTGAGGGAGATGTGATGAAAACCGGCGTTTCCACTCTGCCGGATTTTGAAAAGGATGCTACCGACAGAAACCGAACCTCACCCTTTGCTTTTACGGGAAACAAATTTGAGTTTCGTATGGTGGGCAGTGAAGATTCTATCGGAAGTCCCAACACCATCTTAAATGCTATCGTGGCAGAGGCCTTCTGTGAGGCGGCCGACCGGCTGGAGGGTGCGGAGGATTTTGATTTGGCGGTACACGACTTAATCAAGGAATATATGACCAGACATCAGAGAATCATCTTTAACGGGGACGGTTATTCTGAGGAATGGGTAAAAGAAGCAAAAAGACGGGGGCTGCCTAACATCAGCTCCATGGTGGAGGCGGTAGAAACCCTTACTACAGATAAGGCGGTAAGGCTTTTTGAACGGTTTGGTATTTTTACCAAAGCAGAATTGGAAAGCCGTCAGGAGGTTCTCTATGAAACCTATGCCAAGACCATTAACATTGAGGCATTGACCATGATTGAGATGGCTTCCAAGCAGATTATCCCTGCGGTGGTATCTTATACTAAGACCCTGGCGGATGCGGTGATTGCCGTAACCCAGGCAGGAGCCGAGGCGTCGGTGCAAAAAGAGCTTTTGGGAGAAATCAGCGGGCTGCTGAGAGAAACCAGAGATGCCCTGGCTGCTTTGGAAGAAGCGGAAGTTAAGGCAGGCATGATAAAACAGGGCAAAGAGCAGGCCTTCTTTTACAAAGAGGTGGTTACCAGATGTATGGACGCCCTGCGTATTCCGGCAGATAAGCTGGAAATGCTGGTAGACAAACGGGTATGGCCTTTTCCTACTTATGCCGATTTGTTATTTGAGATTTGAGAACATAGTAAATCAGAAGGGAAATAGTGTGAGAAGAAGTTCTAAGGCTCACAGCAGAGGCTAAATCATGCCCCAAAGGGTATGCGCTAAGAACTTCAGAGGCTTATGCGAAGCATATGCTGGGCTCACACCCGGAGAATGCCCCAAAATGGGCATTCTCCCCGTAGATTGGAGATGCCGCAGGGCAGCATCATGGAGGATAGATTCGTTTCTCTTCGTTTTCATCTGTAGAATCAATTTTTGATAAAAAAATGAAAAAAATACTTGCATTATTTTTATAAATGTAGTAAGATAGTCAAGTGCCAAGCGGCAAAGTAAATATAGGGCTATCGCCAAACGGTAAGGCAACGGACTCTGACTCCGTCATTTCAAGGTTCGAATCCTTGTAGCCCTGTTAGGAAACCTCAGTGGATAAATTCACTGAGGTTTTTGTTTTACCTGAAAAAACAGGGAAGGATTTTCTTGTAGAGTCAGCCCTTATCGAATATAATTATTTCAGTCCTCCAGTGTGGAGAGCGAGGCTGAAAGGCAGTCTCATATGGGTAGGCATTAGTTTGGTTATAAAGGAATAAGGAGGATAAAGATGGCAAAAATATTGATTCATAGATTAGGCCCAATCAGTGATTGTCAGATGAATATTAATCATTTTACAGTATTGACTGGAGCCCAGGCATCAGGTAAAAGTAGCATAGCAAAATGCGTATTCTTTTGCAGGACGGTAAAAGAGGATATTTATAATACTATCTTGAAAAGGGCATTGCTGAAAGCGGAAAATACTCTTCTAGGAGATGTAAACCGTGTGTTAAGAACCAAATTTTTGCAGCTTTTTGGAACTTCACAGGCAATGGAGCCAGAGATGTACCTCCATTACTATTATGATGAGAACACTTTTATAAAGATTTCATTAAGAATGCAGGAAGGTTTTGATTATCTTTCTCCAAATTTCGTGTGGATAGAATTCAGCGAGAATATTACCGCTTTTCTACACACTGCATTTGATAATAATGAATTGGAAAAAGAAAGACTGAAACAGCAAATCAGTGAGCTGTTTCATGATGAATATGAGGCTGTTTTTATTCCTGCTGGAAGAAGCCTCATTACTTTACTGACTTCACAACTGAACTATTTGTTTGCAACAATGGATGATGAACAAAAAAGAAGTATTGATTTTTGTACGCAGAAGTATATAGAGAGAATATTGAAGATACGGCCTTTGTTTGATGGGGGTATAGAAGGACTGATTAGTCAGAAAAAAAATATATTGGGAGCTTCTATGGATATGAAGGCCATTGAAAAAATGCTGGGTTTGATTCAGGAAGTTTTAAAAGGAAAATATATTTTTAGGGATAATGAAGAGAGGCTGTATATTGATGAAGAGCATTTTGTGAAAATTAACTATACCTCCTCTGGGCAGCAGGAAACGGTATGGATTTTTAATATTTTGGTTCATTTATTGTGCAATAGCGCAAAAGCATTTATTGTTTTGGAAGAACCGGAGGCGCATTTGTACCCACAGGCGCAAAAAAGTATTGTTGAGATGCTGGCCCTGATTTCCAATAAAAATTGCGGAATTTTACTTACAACACACAGTCCCTACATTCTTGGTGCGTTAAATAATCTGATTTATGCGAAGTATTTGTCAAAACGTTGTGAAATCAGGGAAAAAGTAATGGAAGAGGTGGACAGGATATTTCATATCAAAAATCAGGATGCTTATTTTCTGGAGGATGGCCGTATTCAGTCCTGTAAAGAGGAGGATGAAGAGGGGGGATTGATTATCAATGAAGTCATTGATGGGGCTTCCTTTGAAATTAATACTCTTTATGATAAATTGTTTGAGATAGGATATATACAGGAGGTAGAGGAATGATTTTTGACAGCGGATTTTCAATCTGCCAGACAAATCAGAAAACGGTTGTATCCAAAGAAAATGGGAACAGCCACATTTTGCATAATCACGCTGGATATTCTGTATTTCAATATCGTGTGGATGGTGGGATTGTAAAAGATGCAGCAGGCGAAAGGTGTGATTTTATTGTGGAAGTGCAGAAACCTTCCGACCGGCTTGCATATATTGTTGAGTTGAAGGGTTCTGATTTGAATAAAGCATTGAGCCAGATTAAGACAACGATTAATGGATTTAGAGAGAAGCTGAAAGGGTATCAGATTTTGCCAAGGGTTGTGGTACATAAGACCACAACCCATGATATTCAAGGAAAACAGTACAGGGATTTTAAAAAGATGTATCCCAGGCTGGTGGTAAAAAATAAAAAACTGGAAGAAAATATTTTGTAGTAAAAATGGTTTTTCCTGAATTAAAATACTACAGTTTCTTTGAGGAAGTCAAGATAGAAAAAACTGTTACCTGGACTTTGGCCTGATTCTGCCAAAGGCTTACGGGCTAATCGATAAAATGGGCCCTTTCCTGAGTGGGAGATTCATTGAGGTATATAGAAAGAAAGAGTAGATTGGAGTCGGCTGGCTGTGGTGCAAAGGAACCAATTTATTTTTTAGTAGGAGAATGGAGAAAAAAGTGTTATACTGTAAATACTTTAATTTCTTTTTATATGGGAGGTATTTATGTTAGACAGGAAAGTAGTTGAACTGTTGAACCAGCAGGTGAACAAAGAGTTTTACTCTGCTTATTTGTATCTGGATTTTTCCAATTATTATTATGACCATGGACTGGACGGCTTTGGCAACTGGTTCAAGATTCAGGCTCAGGAGGAAAGGGACCACGCCATGCTGTTTATTCAGTATCTGCAGAACAATGGGGAGAGGGTGGAACTGGAGGCCGTTGATAAGCCACAGATTGACAAGAGCAATCCCAAAACCATACTGGCAGAGACCTTAAAGCATGAGCAGTACGTTACCTGCCTGATTAACGATTTGTATGACGCAGCCCATACGGTGAAGGACTTTCGAACCACCCAGTTTTTGGATTGGTTTGTCAAAGAGCAGGGAGAAGAAGAAAACACGGTAGATAACCTGATGAAGCGCTATGAGCTTTTTGGAGACGACCCGAAGAGCCTTTATATGCTGGACAATGAACTGGGCGCAAGAACCTATGCGGCTCCCAGTCTGGTACTGTAGAGTGAATCCGAAAAAAGTGCTTTGTCCCTGCTATGATGTGACTAAGGGAGACATTGTCTGTGCCCTGGAAAAAGGAGCCGCCTGCTTTAAGGAGGTAAAAAAATGTACCAGGGTGGGAACGGCCTGCGGAAAATGCAAGGGCAGAGCAAAGAAATTCACGAAAAAAATGCTGGAGCAGCAAAGCTGAAGAACTATGAAATAACGGAGTGAAAAAATGTACAGTTTTGACAGCCGTGTCAGATTCAGTGAGACCAATCAGGAAAGCAGGCTTACACTGGAAGGGATTGTAGACTATTTTCAGGACTGCTCTACCTTTCAGTCGGAGGATTTAGGCGTGGGAATCCTTCCTTTGCAGGAACGTAAGCTGGTGTGGGTACTATCCTATTGGCAGATTGTCATTGACCAGTACCCGATGATGGGAGATTATATTACGGTCTGTACTCATCCCCATGAATTTAAGAGTTTTATGGGACTGAGAAATTTCTATATAAAAGATGCCCGGGGCGAGATGATTATCCGGGCCAATTCCCTGTGGACGCTTTTGAACCGGGAGACCATGCGTCCCTGCCGGATTCCGGAGGATATTCAGGCTCACTATGCTTTGGAAGAGAGGATTCCTATGGATTATGCCCATAGGAAGGTGGCGGTTTGCGGCGAAGAAGTCTCTCTGGAACCGCTGGCTATTGCCAGACACCATCTGGACTGCAATGGCCATGTTAATAATGGTCAGTATATACGAATAGCAGCCCTTTACCTGCCGGAGAGCCAAAAGATTCACCAGCTTCGTGCGGAGTATAAAGCACAGGCCCATTTGGGGGACATTATCTATCCGTACAAATATATTGATGGTGAGAAAACTATTATTACGCTCTGCAACGAAAGGAAGGAACCCTATATCGTTGCAGAATTTACCTGACGATTCGTCTATTATTTTAAACCGAAAGGAAACATATGTTAAAACTAGGAGAAACCCAGCAGTTGGAAATAGCAAAGAAAGTGGAATTTGGCGTCTATCTGACAGACCCGGAGGAAGGAAAGCCCCAGGAGAGAGTGCTTCTTCCCCTCAGGCAGGTTCCTGTGGGAAAGGAAAAAGGGGATTTGGTAGAGGTGTTCCTTTATAAAGACTCCAAAGACAGGCTTATTTCCACCACCAACAGACCGCTTCTTGAACTGAACCAGGTAAAGGCGCTGAGGGTGGCTCAGACGGGAAAAATGGGAGCCTTTTTGGACTGGGGACTGGAAAAGGACCTTTTTTTGCCTTTTCGTGAACAGACCAGGAAGGTAAAAGAAGGAGATGAGTGCCTGGTGGCTCTCTATATCGACAAGAGTGAGCGCCTGTGCGCCACCATGAAGGTATACCATTATCTGAAAACCGGAAGCCCCTATAAGAAGAATGACCAGGTGGACGGAATAGTCTATGAAATCAGTAAAAATTTCGGCGCCTTTGTGGCTGTGGATGACTGCTATTCCGGGCTGATTCCGAAAAAAGAGTTTTTTGGCGAATTGCTGCCGGGAGACCGGATTCGGGCCCGTGTTACCGGGGTAAAAGAAGACGGAAAGCTGGATTTATCCATTCGGGAAAAGGCGGTGGTACAGATTTCCATCGATGCCCAGAAGATTCTGGAGACGATAGACAGCTTTGACGGGGTTCTGCCCTTTAATGATAAGGCAAGTCCGGAGGTAATCCGCCGGGAAATGGGCATGAGTAAAAATGAGTTCAAAAAAGCGGTAGGACATCTGTTGAAGGAAAAAAGAATAGAAATTACTGAAAAATCGATTCGTTTACTTTAAAAGTTTTGTACATTTCCACAATCGGAAGGTATTGCGCTTAGAAAAAAAACAGGCTATAATCGGGGCGTAAACAAGAAAAAGAAGAAAAACCACATGAAGGTGGTGTTGCCGCAGAGAGCGGCAAAGAGGAGGATTTATGAAAGTACAGAACATTCACGACGTAGACAAATTTTTCAAGGTAATTGACCAGTGCGTAGGAAAGGTTGAGCTGGTAACCGGTGAAGGAGACAGGCTGAATCTAAAGTCAAAGCTTTCCCAGTATGTATCCATGGCTAAGATTTTCTCAGACGGCACCATTGCCGAACTGGAAATCATTGCTTATGAACCGGAGGATATAACCAAGTTAGTTAATTTTATGATGGCAAACTGAGTTTCACCAGGCAAGGCATAGCCTTCGTACAGAGGGGCAGCCAGAAGGAAAGAAACGAAAAGAGAGAAGGCTTCTGCCCTCTCTCTTTTTTTGAAACTGCATTATACCAGCATATCAAAGTTGGAGCCCACATAAGGATTGACGGAACGTTCCATAGCGGCAGCGTCCATCATCTCTACCAGTCCCTGACCCAGGGAATCCAGAGTGTCTAATGATTTGTCCAGCATAGCAGTTCCTACAGTGGTGAGGCTCATATTTTGAGCTCTGGTTAAAGATAAAGAAGCAATATCCATATCCCACCTCTTTCTGCCGTAGAAACGGCCGGTTATTTACAGGGATTCTTCTATGTAAAATAAAAAAATCCTACATTTCTATTATCGGCTTTCAGGAGGGAAGTGTTTAGATTGAAATTTCCGGCGCTATTTGCTATACTATTACAAATTTCTACTGGGAAGGGGGGAGAGGCTTCTCTTCAATAAGAGAAAGCGGGAAGGTATGGAGTTATTGGGAATTTCTCTGTCCAATATCGGACTTAGAGAGGCGTTAAAGAGAACCAACAGGTATCTGGACCAGGGCGGCCTGAATACCATAGCCTATGTATCTGCGAGGAAACTTTTGGATGCTTCTGAGGATGAACAGCAGCAGACATGGTGGAACGAACTGGACCTGACTATCTGTGAAGATGTGGAGGTTCTTAAGGCTGCCGGAGTGACCAGCCAGAATCGAATAAAGGAAGTGGAAGAGAATATTTATCTTAAGGAATTTCTGAAAATACTGGTTCGACGCCAGGCGTCCGCCTTTTTACTGGCAGAAGAGGAAGAGAAGCTGAGGGAATTTGAGGAAGAGCTTCACCTTTTGCAAAGCAATCTGTTCGTTGTGGGCCGGGATACCACCGACCACTATGTTGAAAATAAAGATGGAATGATAAATGGAATTAATGCACTGGCGCCCAGGGTGATTCTTTCCCGGCTGCCTTATCCGGAAGGAATCCGTTTAATGCACGATTACCGCCAGTACCTGAACGGCTCCATTTGGCTGACACTGCCGGAAACTTTGGTAAAGAGCAGCCGAAAAGGCTGGATGCGGAGGATGTCCGGCTTGATTGACAAGAAACTTTTGCATAAAAAAATTCATCGTTTTGCACAAGAACAGGAAGAAAAATGAAGAGGCTGGGAAAGAAAGAGTACGTTTTCGCAGTTTCTTTTCTTTTTTTGACAAAAATTATAAAAAATAGCTAAAATCCTATGGATTTTTTTGGTATTTTCTTTTAAAATGGTAAATGGGGATGGTATAGTAAAAAAGAAAAAGTATTTTTTTGTATATTTTGTCTAAGTATTCAGGACGGCGGGGTTAGCCTTTCCTGAAAGGAAAAGAAAAGGAGAGGGAAGGATGATTTCCAATCAGATTTTGCAGAACACCATAGAAGGATTGAAGGCAATCGGAAGGGTGGAGCTTTGTGTAGTGGATTCCGAAGGGAAGACGCTGGCTGAGACTACGCCGGAGCTTTCCAGGCGGGCAGCCACTGCTATGGAATTTGCCAAGTCGCCTGCGGACAGCCAGGAAGTGGCCGGCAACCAGTATTTTAAAATTTATGATGAACAGCAGTTGGAATACATGCTGATTGCTATGGGCGCCGGTGAGAACGTATACATGGTAGGGAAGATGGCTGCATTCCAGATTCAGAATCTGCTGGTGGCTTACAAGGAGAGATTCGATAAAGACAACTTTATTAAGAACCTGCTTTTGGATAATCTGCTGCTGGTAGATATATACAGTCGTGCCAAAAAGTTACACGTTCAGCCGGATGCGAAGCGTGTTACCATGATTGTCGAAGGAAAAACCGGTAAAGAGACGAACCTTCTGGAATTGATGCGCAGTAATTTCGGAACCGGAGGCAAGGATTTTATCACTGCCGTAGATGAGAACAATGTGATTGTGGTAAAAGAGGTGGAGGACACCGATACCAACAGCGAAATGGACAAGGCTGCCTATACTTATCAGGCGTTTTTGGAAAAAGAAGGAGTAAAGGATGTAAGGGTAGCCTACGGAACGGTGGTTAGAGAAATTAAGGAAGTGAGCCGCTCCTATAAGGAAGCCAAGATGGCTATGGATGTGGGTAAGATTTTCTTCGATGAACGAAGCGTGATTGCCTACAGTGAACTGGGTATAGGAAGGCTGATTTACCAGCTTCCCATTCCCCTGTGCAAGATGTTTATTAAGGAAATTTTCGGAGGAAAGAGCCCTGATGAATTTGACGAAGAGACTCTCTCTACCATTCTGAAATTTTTCGAGAACAGCCTGAATGTTTCTGAGACTTCAAGGCAACTTTTTATCCATCGAAATACTCTTGTATATCGACTGGACAAGCTGCAAAAGACTACCGGCCTGGACCTCAGAGTATTTGAGGATGCCATTACCTTCAAGATTGCGTTAATGGTGGTAAAGTATATGAAGTACATGGAGAGTTTTGAATATTAGGAGAGTGTGAACGTGGCGTTATTTAAACGAACCAAACCAAAGTCGATACCGGGAGAGAACATTATTGTACTGGAAAAGGTATCTAAAGCTTATGCTACCGGAGCTCCTGCGCTGACGGGAGTGGATTTAGTCATAAAGCGGGGAGAATTTGTTTTTATCGTAGGAGACAGCGGCTCCGGTAAATCCACCCTGATTAAGCTACTATTAAGGGAGCTTCTGCCCACCGCAGGGGATATTTATGTGAATGGACAGAATTTGGTGGATTTAAAACGAAGAAACGTACCCAAATACAGACGAAACCTGGGCGTGGTATTCCAG